>CAJXFJ010000171.1 GCA_913052515.1 uncultured Flavobacteriales bacterium
AATCCGCTTCTAAGTTTAGGTTCAATCCAAGTACTTTTGGGTGGCATAATTTGGTCGGCATCTGCAATGTCTTTTAATTGTTGCATACTTACCGGAAAATGCGAAAAAGCGACTTTAAATCTTCCACTATCTACTTCTTTCATAAGGGCTTCAATGCCTGATAAGCCTCCCATAAATGCAATTCGCTTATCGGTTCGTAAATCTTTAATTCCTAAAATGGGTGCTAATAAATGATTGGTAAGAATAGAAACATCTAAACTGTTTACCGGGTCATTATCTTTATACAGCCCTTCTTTGGGAATTAGGCAATACCATTTTCCTTCTATATACATTCCAATTTCATGCACTTTTCTGGGTGCAAAAAGTGCTTGGTCTGTGTACAATACTTCAAACTCTTCATTTAATGCTTTGAGGAAACTTTTGGTATTTAATTTTCCAATGTCTTTTACTAAGCGGTTAAACTCATAAATCTGCAATTCACTTTCAGGAATGAAAATGCCCATAAAGTGATTGTATTTTTCTGAACCAGTATGATTCGGATTTCTTTTCTTTAGTTCATTTCCCAAAAGGGCAGAAGATGCCGAACGATGATGCCCATCGGCTATATAAATAGAGTCTATCTTTTCAAAGGCATTTTTAATGGTTGCAATGTCTGCGTCTTGATCAATAATCCAAAAGGTATGTCGTACCTTATTTGTGGTGGTAAAATCATATTCTGCTCGACCTAAAACTACTTGCTGAACCACTTGGTCAATTTCAAGTTGGTTAGGATATGTAAAACAAACCGGTTCCGCATTAATTTCTACCCCTTTTAAGTATTCTTTGAACATTTCCTCTCGCTTGGCAATGGTCGCTTCATGTTTCTTAATTACCTTGTTGTTGTAATCTTCTACCGATGCACAGCCAATAATGCCTAAATAAGGATGCCCGTCTTTAATTTGCCGATAGAGGTAATAACAAGCTTTATCATCTTGTTCCAAAATTTGTTGATTCACAAAATCGTCAAACTTTTCTCTTACTTTTTCATATTTACTTGCTCCCTTGCATTGCATGCCTTTTTTTAATTGATACTCTGGATTAAGTATATGAAGAAAAGTAAAAGGGTTTTCATCCAATTTAGAGCGTAAAGCGCTAGGGGAGTATGAAATATAGGAACGTGAAGCCACTAGGTGGGCTTTGTCTCTTGTAGGGCGTATGGCCTTAAATGGAATAATATCTGCCAATTGGTTTCTTTTTGAGGCTAAATTACAAGAAACTAAAAGGAAAAAGAAAGGGTGAAAGAAAGCTCTTTCACCCTAAATTCTTTGTTTGAATTTGCTTTAAGCTTCTTGTTTTTGATAGTGAGCAATTATGTTATCGGCTAGTTCAGTGCCAATTCGATCTTGCGCTTCCAGGGTAGCTGCACCAATATGTGGGCTTAACGAGATTTTCTCATGAGCGAGTATTTCAGCCGAAGGAGTAGGTTCGTTTTCAAATACATCTAAAGCCGCATGCGCAATTTTACCTTCGTTTAAAGCGGTAAGCAAAGCCATTTCATCTACTACGCCACCACGAGCAGCATTCAATATAATCGCACCGTCTTTCATTTTAGCAATTTCTGCTTCACCTATTAAAGCGCCGTCTGTAGCTGGAACATGTAAACTTAAAAAGTCAGATTGTGTTAAAACTTCTTCAAGTTCAGATCTTTCAAGAGTTACCGTTAAATTCTGATCAGCAATTGAAAGTGTTATATCAAAAGGGCCTTCGTTTCTATCATACACTAACACTTTCATGCCACAACCTAGTGCATATTGTGCCAATGCTTGACCAATACGTCCAAAGCCATAAATTCCTAAGGTTTTACCTCGAAGTTCGATGCCTTTTGCATAGTTCTTCTTCAATACCTTAAAGTCGCTTGTACCCTTAATTGGCATTTCGCGGTTTGCTTGGTGTAAAAAACGAACTGCACCAAATAAATGTGCCATCACTAATTCAGCAACAGATTGCGAAGAAGAGGCTGGTGGATTGAATACATTAATTCCTTTTGAACGGGCATAATCAACATCAATATTGTCCATGCCAACACCACCACGACCAATCATTTTTAAAGAAGGGCAAGCGTCAATGATGTCCTCACGTACCTTTGTGGCAGAGCGAACTAAAAGCACTTCATATCCATTTTCGTTGATGGCTTCTATCAAGTCTGCTTGTTCTACTTTTTCGGTTATAACTTCAAAGCCTGCTTTTTCTAAGGCTTCTTTTCCTGAATTTGCAATTCCGTCGTTTGCTAATACTTTCATCTTTTTTATCCGTGTGTTTTTTCAAATTCTTGCATTACATCTACTAAAGCCTGTACACTTTCAATAGGTAAAGCATTGTACATAGAGGCTCTATAGCCTCCTACTGATCGATGTCCTTTTATACCACTGATGTTGGCCTCTGTCCATAGTTTGTTAAACGCCTCAGCCTGACTGTCATCATTTAAAACAAAAGTAGCGTTCATGTTCGAGCGATCTTCTTTCGCAGTTACGCCCTTAAATAATGGATTTCTATCAATCTCATTGTAAAGTAAGTCAGCTTTGGCTTGATTTTTCTTTTCAATAGCTGAAACACCACCATTGGCTTTTAACCACTCCAAGGTTAGCATACTTACATAAATAGGGTAAACTGGTGGAGTGTTAAACATCGAATCTTTCTTAATATGAGTTCTTAAGTCAAGCATAGTTGGAATATCATCGCCAGCTTTTCCTAAGGCAGATTCTTTTACAATATATAATGTGGTACCTGCAGGACCCATATTTTTTTGAGCTCCCGCATAAATTAAATCAAATTTTGAAACATCAATTTCTCGGCTAAAAATATCCGAAGACATATCGCACAATAAAGGGATTCGGCTTATTGGGAAGTTTTTAAACTGTGTGCCGTAGATGGTATTGTTAGATGTTAAATGCAAATATTTTGCATCTGAAGGAATGCCATATCCTTTTGGAATGTAGCTAAAGTTTTTGTCCTCACTACTTGCAATTACATCTGCAGAGCCTCGGTGACTAACTTCTTTTATGGCTTTAGACGCCCATGTTCCAGTATTTATGTAAGCCGCTTTTTCTCCTTTTGGTAAGAAGTTATAAGCAGCTTTTAAAAAACCTAAACTAGCACCACCTTGTAAAAACAATACTTGGTATCCTTCTGGAACTCCTAGTAATTCTTTAACTAAAGCTCGCGCATTTTCCATAACATCCACAAAATCTTTACTTCTGTGAGAGATTTCTAAAATAGAAAGGTTAAGATTGTTAAAGTTTAAAACGGCTTCAGAGGCTTTTTGAAAAACTTCTTGTGGAAGTATACAAGGGCCTGCACTATAATTGTGAACTTTGGTCATATTGTTAGTTTTTAGGTCTCGCTCAAAATTGCGAAATATTTGCCAAAAGTAAGTCAGTACAGGGAGCTAATACAAGACTTAAGGCTTTAATTTTGTGCTAGTAAAAGGTTAAGTGAATAAAAATGAAAATGTATTCGCTAAGAAATTAAAATGTTGTATATTTGCCCTCCAATTTTTTAAGGCAGAGTCATGAAAAAAGATATTCATCCAGAAGATTATAGATTTGTAGTTTTTAAAGATATGTCAAACGACTATTCTTTTTTAACAAAATCAACCGCTCCATCTAAAGAAACTGTAAAGTGGGAAGATGGAAATGAGTATCCTTTAATTAAGCTTGAAATTTCACACACATCTCACCCATTTTATACTGGTAAGATGAAGTTAGTAGATACTGCGGGTAGAATTGACAAGTTTAAGAACAGATACAAGCAATTTGATAAGAAAAAAGCGACCGAAGAGGAAAGCAAATAAGATAATTTTCAGATTATAAAAAAGCCCTGATGAAATTTCATCAGGGCTTTTTTATTGCTTCTAATTCGACTTAGCTTAAAAGTACTTTCCAAGCTTGATCTATTTTTGCTTCACAAAGTAAGTCATGGGCATGCTTTTGTTTTGCATCCCAATCTTCTTTAATGTCAAAACTCTTTTTGAATTCTTCAATTTCTTCGGCAGAAGGCAAGCGTTCTACATTGCCAAGCATACCTAAGTCGTTGCCCGTTAAAATGTGACTTGTTCTAATTTTTTCAGGCAGTTGATCTACTCCAATACCTTTTTGTCTGATTGGCTTTGGAACTTCAAATAAGGCATCACCATTTGCATGCACATAATAATTTCCACCCATTCTTCCAACTAAGTCAATTTTTTTGGTGTCTATATTTCCTTCTTCATCTAAAATGTTATCATTAATATGAATCAAAAGGATTTCGCAAATTATTAGATTTCCTGAACCTCCTTCATCACCTAATTCAACCACCTCTCTAATTTTACATTCAAAAGAAACTGGAGACTCTTTAACGCGAGCAGGCTTTACTAATTCAGATGCTATAGGAGTTAAGCCTGATTTTTCAAACTCATCAATCCCTTTTTCATAAGCCGTGCTTGAAAGTGACATTTGCTGAACAATGTTGTGATTGACAACATTGATAACTACCTCCATTGTTTCTTTGGCGTTGTGGTAGGTGTCTTTCTGTGTATTGGTTCTTCCGCTTTTAGCAGGTGAAAAAATAGCAATTGGAGGGCGTGTGCTAAATACATTGAAGTAACTAAAGGGGCTCAAATTGCGATTTCCATCTTTGTCTACAGTAGATGCAAAAGCAATTGGCCTGGGTGCTACAGCGCTTAATAAGTGGTTATGTAGTCTTCCAAGAGATACTTCGTCTGGCTTAATTTTCATGTTTTTTGTTTTTCTTGACTTTACAAGATTAACTATAATCAGAAAAAAGTAAAACTAGCTCAAATCATATTGTTTGGTTTTTGGAAAAGTATTACTTTTGCCCTCCTGTTTTAATAAAGCAGATGTTCATTAATATAATGTAAGCGGATGTGGTGAAATTGGTAGACACGCTAGATTTAGGATCTAG
>CAJXFJ010000172.1 GCA_913052515.1 uncultured Flavobacteriales bacterium
CGTTTGGAAGTGTTGTAAGCTTATTCTTCTACCGCTTCTACACTTAATATTTGAGGAACTGCCTTTTTAACAGCATCTTCTACACCCGCTTTCAAAGTCATCTGAGACATGCTACAATCTTGACAAGCACCAAGCAATTTTACTTTTGCAACATTGTCTTCAATTCGAAGCAATTGAATATCTCCACCATCAGCTTCTAAGAATGGACGAAGTTGTTTAATCGCTTCCTCCACTTTATTCATGGTTACGGTATACTCCTCTGTATTCATATAGTAAATGTAAGGACTTTATTGTTAGTCTATTTGCTTTAAAACTTGCTCAACCATATTGTCAAATGCCTTTGATTGTGCGGTATTATCTTGCAATACAGCTGGCCTTCCAGCGTCTCCTGCTTCTCTAATACTTTGAACTAATGGAATTTCTGCTAAATAATTAATTCCCTTTTCAACAGCTAGGTCTTTCACCCCACTTTTTCCAAAAATGTAATACTTATTATCAGGCAATTCTTCAGGCGTGAAATAAGCCATATTTTCAACTAAGCCTAATACAGGTATATTGATTTGAGGAAGAGCAAACATGCCCAAAGCTTTTCTAACATCTACTAAAGCAATTTCTTGCGGCGTAGAAACAACCACAGCTCCGCTTAGCGGAATCTCTTGTACTAAAGTTAAGTGTACATCACCAGTACCTGGAGGCAAATCCACGATCATAAAATCAAGCTCACCCCATAAGGCGTCTTTAAACAGTTGAGTCAGTGCTTTAGTTGCCATAGCTCCTCTCCAAACAACCGCTTGATCAGGTGTTGCAAAAAAACCGATTGAAAGCATTTTTACTCCATAACTTTCTACTGGCAAAATGTAATCCTTATCACCCACTTTAGTAGTTTGAGGTTTTTCAAGACCGACATCAAACATGGCAGGAACGGAAGGCCCGTAAATATCCGCATCGACCAAACCAACTTTATAGCCTTTTTTAGCCAAACCAGCGGCTAAGTTTGCAGAAACAGTAGATTTACCAACTCCTCCTTTACCAGATGCTACAGCAATTACATGTTTAACCCCAGGCAAAATAGTTCGGTGCTTAGCTTTTCTTTCCGTGCTTTTACCCATTGCAGTTATGCTGACCTCAACTTGAATTTCATTCCCATGAACTCTTTTTAAGTGATGCTCACAAGCTTCTTCCATTCGCTTGCGGTTTTGCATAGCTGGGTTTGAAATCTGAACTTCAAACCTTACTTTATTACTTTCCACTTGAATATTGGAAACTAAATCTAAAGCAATTATATCTTTCTTTAAATCTGGCTCAATCACAAATGATAAAGCCTCTTTTACACTCTCTACTGTTGGGTTCATGTTACAAAATTAAACATTGATTCAAGCTCAAAAAACTGAATTTAAAAAGGATTTAATCAAATGACAATTCAACATTAGGATCCCAAAAATGTTTCTGAAAATCAACCACTTGATCATTCACAATTTGAACACCTTCTGATTCTAATTGATTTTGCATAGCATGTTCGTCATGAAAATGGTGTTTACCGCTTAAAACACCATTCCGATTAACCACTCGATGTGCGGGCACATATTCATGCTGTTGATGTGATGCATTCATCGCCCAGCCCACCATACGGGCTCCACCCTTTCTACCTAAATAGTTGGCAATAGCTCCATAAGATGTAAGTCTGCCTTTTGGAATCAAGCGAACCACCTGAAACACCATTTCAAAAAAATCCTTATTCTTCTCACTAATCTTTAGGGTCTTTGCCATTTGGCTTAAACTTTAAATAGTGAATGTGGTGGCCCTTTTTGGTAAACAACTCTTCGTAATGCGTTTTTATACTTAGAATTTCTTGTGTTGTTTGATCTAATGCAGAGATTCTATCTGCATACAAATTGTCCGTTTCTTCTAAGATTTCATATTCATGCCTTTTCACTTCAGACAAAGACCAATTATAGAAGAATTCGCTATCTGTTTTCAAATGAATAATTCCATCTGGTTTTAGAAAAGTAAGGTATCTTTTAATAAACAAAGGCCCAGTTAGGCGCTTCTTTTCACGACGATCTTTGGGTTGAGGATCAGGAAATGTAATCCAAATTTCATCAATCTCATTTTTGGAAAAACATCCTTCTATAAACTCAATTCTGGTTCTTAAAAAAGCCACATTACTTAAGCCTTCATCCAAAGCAGTTTTTGCTCCTCTCCACATTCTTGCTCCCTTAATGTCTACACCAATAAAGTTTTTGTTCGGAAACTTACGCGCCATACCAACACTATATTCTCCCTTTCCACAACCTAACTCCAACACAATGGGATTATCATTCTTAAAAACCTCATTATTCCAGTTTCCATTCAAACGATATTCAGCACGAAAAACCTCATCTAACTTAGGCTCAAAAACATGCGGAAATGTTTTCATTTCCGCAAAATGTTCCAACTTCCTTTTCCTACCCATAAATCAAACTAACTTAACTAGTTTACTCCTAACATTTTATCCAATGTCTCTCTAGAAACGGCATGGTAATTTGGTCTGGCCTCTTGATAAATAGCTGCTGCAGTTGCTTTACCATCTTCGGATTTTAATATTGACTTATAAATCGGAACCAAGAACTTTCTTCTACCCACTTCTATCAAAAAGGCTTTAACTGCCGCATCAGAGGCTTCATAATTATTTGGAATTACCTTTTCAAACCAAGCTGCTTGAATCTCTGAATTCCCGCTTGTTGTAAACCCAAAAGCTTGATCCAACATTTGCATTTGATCATTCGTCATTTGCTCAGGCAATAGTCTTACAAAGTGCAACCATTCAGGGGTCATCCATTTTGAAGTATTTAACGATTTAGCATCTTCACCATTACTCCAACGATTGAGTTCTTTTTCAACCGCAACAAATTTTGTTGATGTCACTTTAGGGCAATTGTCTGGCAAGCCTTCACCAAATACCCAATCATCCACTCGAATTGCTTCTTTCCATGCTGGATTTTGATCCAACAATTCCTGATTTAGATAGGTTAAAAAACCATCTGTGGTCATTACTTGAAAAGCATAAGTATTAAAATAGGTTTTTAAGAATTCATCCCAATTTTCCCTTCCAACAGTTTCTTCAATCAGTTTCAAGAAATAAAATCCCTTATCGTATGGAATACCGGTCAGGCCATCATCAGGATCTCTACCCTCTAAATCTACTTTTAAACGAGTATCAGCTTGTCTTCCTTCACTGTTTAACCATTCAATTTCTTCCTGTAAATCTTGATAGGATAAGATGGCAAGCATATTCGCAAAGTCTTTCCCATAAATTTCTTCCATAATTCGATTCTCAAAATACACGGTAAACCCTTCATTCAACCAAATGTCTTCCCAAGTTGCATTGGTCACTAAATTACCTGACCAAGAATGTGCTAATTCATGAGCAATTAATGCAGTTAATGAACGGTCTCCTGCAATAATGGTTGGTGTTGCAAAAGTTAACCTTGGATTTTCCATACCACCAAAAGGAAAAGAAGGAGGCAAAACAATTACATCATACATTCCCCAACGGTAATCTCCATATAATGCCTCAGCCGTATCAACCATATTCTGCATTTCTGCAAATTCATAAGCAGATGCTTCTATCATTTCTGGTTCTGCATAAACTCCACTTACCTCTCCAATTTTCTTATACTCTAAATTTCCAACAGCAAGTGCCATTAAATATGAAGGAACTGGTTGGTCCATTTTAAATGAATACTCTCCCTCTTCATTTACCTCTGTTGGATTCGAAGCACTCATTAAAGCAAGCATTCCTTTGGGAACTTTTACTGTAGCTTCGTATGTAAATCTCACACCGGGGCTATCCTGACAAGGAATCCAAGTTCTTGCTAAAATTGCCTGAGATTGAGTAAACAAGAATGGGTGTTCTTTACCGGCTGTCTGCACCGGATCTAAAAATTGCAAAGCATCTGCACCTTCAGTGGTTGAGTATTTAATACTTATTTCTTTTGTTTGCTTGCTTATTGGAATTGCGATTTGAGTTCCTAAAAAATCACTGCGATTATGAGTTTTATATCCTAAACTACCCTCATAATCGTCTCTACCAACTTCTTCAATTACTAGATTTCTGCTATCTAAATAAATGGTATCTACTCCTTTCAAGTTTTTTATACTATAAATAGCAGTTGCCTGTATAACCTTAGCTTCAAAATCAACATTGGCGTTCCAAATCAAATGAGTTACCACTGCTTCTTCTGGTTTTGAGTAAGAATGATGATCTGTATAATTCAACACGATTGCTTCCTTTTCGGTATTCATTTCTTGCTTGTCTTTTTGAGGTTCTTGCTTTGATTGACAAGCCATTAATAAGCTTGAGGTCAAAAACAAAAGGGCATAAAATCTTTTCATGGTCTACAATTTGAAGCGAAATTAAGCAATCACAATTTGTTAGTCCCAGCACGCTTGATTAACATTATTTTAACCTTCTAATAATGTTTTTGTAAATCATTTTTAACCTAAAACACATTCCCAGTGAAATACATTTGTACCATCAATTTGAATAGAGTCTAACAATGAAAATTTTCTTCACATTTCTTCTAATGGCATGCATGAGTTTAAGCTCATTTGCAGGTGGAGAAAAATCCACTACTCAATCTATTCAAGGTATTGTTACTGACAAACAAGGTAACCCTCTTGTAGGAGCTAAAGTCACTATAGACAATTCTGACATTTCGGTTTATACTGATTTTGAAGGACACTTTATGTTTGATAAAGTTTCTAAAACTGAACACACACTGAGCTTAAGTCACATTTCATTTGAGAATTCTACAACAAAAATTGACTCTCAAGCTTCTTCAGAAATTCTCTATATAGAACTCTCTTCTAAGTAAATTCAATTCATTTTTTTTAAGTTCATAATCAATAATGGAATTTTTGCGTTCCATTCCTCAATG
>CAJXFJ010000173.1 GCA_913052515.1 uncultured Flavobacteriales bacterium
GAGATGTAAGCACCTCTACATTTGCAAATTCATCAGGGGTATATTACGCGGAAGGTACTGATATTAATGGTTGTAAAAGTTATAATAGTGTAAACGTATATGAACTTCCAGACTTTTGTGAGTTTATGTGTGGTTGTTATGAAGATTGTATAGAACCTGGAGGAACTTATAATTTCCCGGGCATTTCAGGTAATTATGCTGTTTGGAAATGGGAACGATTTGATGGTGTGACTTGGAATGTTGTGAGCTCAGGGTCAGGAACTGTTCCAGATTATGTTGCAAACACAGTTGGCACGCACACCATAAGACTTTACATAATGACCTACGATGGTTGTGAAGGTTATTCCTGCGAAACAGACCTTACATTAACTACTTGTAGTGAACCTTGTGAAGGAGACATAAAAATGGACAAAGTTCGTTGTAAAATTGCCTCAGATGGAACCGTCTATTATGATTTCAACTTGTCTTTAAATTTTGCAGGAATAGGAAAAGATTGCGATCGTTATACTTATTCCATAATTCCACCAATAGGTTCAATCATTAACTCGAACCCACAATATATATCGCCTGGTTATAATTTCATTAATGGACTTTGGAATACCAATTTAATGTATTTCCCAGGGGGAACAGTTTGTTTCGATGTTATAATTACCAATTTATGCGATTCTTCTACTTGCACCTTTACCGTTTGCTTTGATGTTGAAAGATGTGGTGATGAAAGTGCAGCAAGTCGTAGAAGAGAGAAAAGTAATTTTGATCAATTCATGAATGATGATGAAATTCAAATTTATCCAAACCCATCGAACGGGGTTCTATATATTGAAACACCAACTCATGGAGTTTATTTAGTGAGAGTTTTTGATATAACTGGAAAGGTTTCTTTGGAAGAAAGAATGAACTTTAAAAATGGGACTAAGCAAACCCTAGATTTGAGTTCTCTTAAACCAGGTACATACAGTATTCAATGTATTGGAAATGACAAATTAAAGACAGAAAAATTGATCATTAATCGCTAAAATTTTAGAATCAATTAGAAAAGAGCCATTTAGTAAATGGCTCTTTTTTTTAATCTTGCTTATATTTGATTCGAGCCATCACTCGAATTGAAAGGAAAGACAATTCAATTAATACCTACAAATTACTCTTAGTCACCTTTAATTAATCATGCTATAATGGTATGATGAAAAACAAATTCAACTATGAATATTGCTATTATTGAAGGGAATAAAAAAAGTGTTCAACAACTAACCCAATGGGTTAAATTTCAAAATAACAACCACATTATAGGAGGGGCTATTTGTTCAAAATCTGCAATAGATTTAATTCATAAATATAACCCTGATTTAATTTTATTAAACACTCAACTTAAAGATTCAAGTGGTTTTGATGTCTTAGAAAAATTGGCTAACAGGTCTTCACGTGTAATTTTAATTGGCTCAAAAGAAAGTGAAGTATTAGAAGCTAAAAAGTATAATGTATTTGATTTTCTTGCTGAACCAATCAATAGTTTTTCACTTAATCACGCAATAAATCGTTTTACGCAGAACTACAGTAAAGAAGATTCAACTCAATCTCATGAAGTTTTAAAACCTAAAATGAAAAAAAATGCAAAAATCGGAATCCCTAACAGCACTGGCACTCAGTACATTCCATTAGACAACATTATCTATTTAAAAGCAGAAAGCAATTACAGTAACATTTACTTAGAAGAAGGCAAACGATTGTTAGTTTCAAAAATTTTAAAACTTTTTGAATCGAAACTGCAGAAATCCACTTTTGTTAGAGTTCATAGAAGTTACATTGTTAATTTAGAAAAAGTAATAGAACTATGTAATGGTGATGGTGGTTATTTGATTTTAAAAAATAAAGCTAAAATTCCTGTAAGCAGAACTAAGAAGAAGTTTGTAATGAATCAACTGAACAGGCATTTCAATTCCTTGTAAATTTTTAAACTTCTTTTGCCCGCAGAAATGTAAAAACTTGCTTCACCCATTTCAAATAAATTGAAAGGAGACTTAATTCATAAGCATCAAATTCATTGAATTAAAATCTAAAAGTTTAATTTTTTAACTTTTCGTTCTCTTGATGCCTTTTATGATCTCTCGTGGTTTTCTTTTCCAAGTTTCGTTTTAAAGCTTCCTCTAGGTTTACACCTGTTTGATTGGCTAAGCAAATGGTAACAAATAGCACATCCGCCAATTCATCACCCAAATCTTTCTCCTTATCGCTCTCCTTTTCAGATTGCTCTCCGTATCTTCTAGCAATAATTCGAGCAACTTCTCCCACTTCTTCAGTCAATTGAGCCATATTGGTTAGCTCATTAAAATAACGCACGCCATATTCGTTTATCCATTGGTCAACCTTTCTTTGTGCTTCAGAAATTTTCATTACTCTTTGTTTTTTGAATCCAATAAAATAGTGACAGGACCATCATTAACTAATTCCACTTGCATGTCTGCTCCAAATACTCCCTTTTGGACTTCTTTATTCATATTTGTTTTCAAACTACCATTGAACAAGTCATACATCTTTTTTGCAAATTCCGCTTTAGCTGACTTAATAAAAGATGGGCGATTGCCTTTTTTAGTACTCGCAAATAAAGTAAACTGACTAATTGAAAGTATCTCTCCTTCAACCTCTTGAATACTAAGATTCATTTTTCCATTTTCATCGCTGAACAAACGCATATTTGTTATCTTTTTGGTTAGCCAATCTATATCTTCTTCTGAATCTTGATTTTCAACACCAACAAATAATAAATAGCCTTTACTTATTTCTCCTATTGTATTCCCTTTTACAATTACTCTGGCTTCTTTTACCCTTTGTAGTACAACTCTCATTTTAATACCCTTTTGTTCGATAAGACTCGGTTGAATCATCTTCATACATAGAAACATAATTCAGGTATCTACTTTCAGCGATTTCACCTGTTTCAACTGCACTTTTTATAGCACATTTCGGTTCGCTGATGTGAACACAATTATCAAACTTACATTCATTCATTCGCAATCGCATTTCAGGAAAATAATGTGCCAAATGTTCTTTTTCTAAATCAACATTTCCAAATCCCTTTATGCCAGGGGTATCAATAATTTTAGCTCCAAAATCAAGCTCAAACAATTCAGCAAAAGTAGTGGTGTGTTTTCCACTCTGGTGACTTTCTGATATTTGATTCACCCTCAAATCTAAGCTAGGATCTAAAGCATTTACCAAACTACTTTTTCCAACACCGGAATGTCCCGAAAAAATAGAGACTTTATTCTTCATTAAATCTTGTACTTGATCTAACCCTTTTTGTTCTTGAACGGAAATTTCAAATTGTTGGTAGCCTGCCAAATCGTAAACATTTTTCCAATTTTGCAATTCACTCTTTTCCTCATCAGTTACAATTAAATCCATCTTATTATAGAGTAAAACAACTGGTATTCTATAAGCTTCGGCACCGACGAGAAAACGATCTACAAAACCCATAAATGTTTTGGGAGAGTTTAAGGTAATTACCAAAAACAATTGATCAACATTAGCAGCAATAATCTGAACCTGTTTTGAAAGATTAATCGACTTGCGAATGATGTAATTCTTACGCTCTTGAATTTTATAAATCACCGCATCTTCTCCTTCTAATTCAAAAAAGACATAATCTCCAACGGCAACTGGGTTTGTACTTTTTAATCCTTTGATACGAAATTTTCCCTTTAGTCGAGCTTGAATTCTATTTCCTTCCTCGGTTTGAACCTCATACCAACTTCCAGTTGATTTTACTACAATTCCTTTCAAATTTCTACTGATTTAACGCATCTAAAATTAGTAAATTCGTGCTGCACCAAAAGAAGCGAAAAGATGTCGATACTAGTTGAAAAGGTGAGCAAAAATTACGGTGAACAAAAAGCCTTAGATGAAGTAAGTTTTAGCATTAAACCAGGGGAGATTGTTGGTTTTTTAGGTCCTAATGGAGCAGGAAAATCCACCATGATGAAAATAATTACCGGTTTTATTCCTGCGACTGAAGGGAATGTTGAAGTAACTGGCCTGAACATTCTAGACAACAAATTATCAATTAAATCTAAAATTGGATACTTAGCAGAACAAAACCCTTTGTACTATGATATGTACGTGAAGGAGTTTTTACATTTTATAGCTGGTGTATACAAATTAGACCATATAAAGTCTCGTGTTGAGGAAATTATTCAAACAGTAGGTCTAAAAGTTGAGCAGAATAAAAAAATAGGAGAGCTTTCTAAAGGTTACAAACAAAGAGTTGGGTTAGCTCAGGCATTGCTTCATGATCCTGAAGTTTTGATTTTAGACGAACCCACAACCGGATTAGACCCCAACCAACTGGAAGAAATTAGAGCGCTAATAAAACAGATTGGAGCAAAAAAAACGGTGATGCTTTCTACCCATATAATGCAAGAGGTAGAAGCCATTTGTAGTCGTGTAATTATCATCAACAAAGGGAAAATAGTAGCCGATGAATCAGTAGATAAAATGTCAAATCTTTTGGTTACTAAACCCAAATTAACAGTAGAATTCGATGGTCACATTGAAGTAAAGCAACTCAAAAATCTACAAGGTGTTGAATCTATAGACATTCTTGCAGAAAATAAGTTTTTAATCCAATGTGAAAGCAATACTGATGTTAGAAATGATCTTTTTAAGCTAGCAGTAGCTTCTGATGCAAGTATCATCATGCTTCAAAAAGAAGAAAGTAAACTTGAAGACATCTTTAAACAATTAACCAATATACCTGCCTAAAAAAGCATTTTTTAATATACGCGCAATTCGTACTTTAGCGCACTTAATTTACATTACATCCTTATGTCGTATTTATTTACCTCAGAGTCAGTTTCTGAAGGGCATCCAGACAAAGTTGCCGATCAAATTTCTGACGCATTAAT
>CAJXFJ010000174.1 GCA_913052515.1 uncultured Flavobacteriales bacterium
GATGTATGGAGCCAATGTTCACCGTACTGTACTAGAAAATAAGGAAGTGGAAACTGGTATAACCATTCATCTAATTGATGAGGAATTTGATCGCGGAGAAGTACTTTTTCAAGCAAGCTGCAAAATAGCTTCTAATGAGACTTTAGAAAGTTTAACTCAAAAGATTCATGCCTTGGAATATGAGTACTACCCAAAAGTTATATTTGAATATATTCAAAAGACTGGAGATTTAGGATGAGAATAAGTTACGATAGTGAAGAAAAGCAGCTTAGATACGATAAAGCTTATTTAAGAATGGCCATTCAATGGGGGAAGTTATCTCATTGTAAGCGCAAACAAGTTGGTGCTTTAATTGTAAAAGATAGTATGATTATATCGGACGGATATAATGGAACTCCTACAGGCTTTGATAATTGTTGTGAAGATGAAAACGGCAAGACAAGGTGGTATGTGTTGCATGCGGAAGCGAATGCCATTATGAAAGTGTCAAAATCTACGAATAATTCAAATGGTGCTACACTTTATATCACTTTATCACCTTGTAAAGAATGTAGTAAACTCGTATTACAAGCTGGAATTAAAAGGGTTGTATATACAAGGGCTTATAAAGATGATTCCGGAATAGAATTTTTAAAACAAGCTGGAGTTGAAGTAAAGCAAATTGATGAACATATAGTTAATGAAGAAGAATAGAGGAACAATCATCTTAATGCCATTGTTAATTGCATTGGTATTAGCAAGTGGAATTTATATAGGCCGTTGGATGGCAGGTTCAATTCAAGGTCAAAAGGTGGAATTTTATAATCATCAGTTCAGTGATAATGACAAGTTGAATCAAGTAATCAGCTATATTAAATCAGATTATGTAGATACCATAACCGATAAATTCATTGTAGAAGAAACGATAAATGATTTATTACAAAACTTAGATCCTCATTCTTACTATATTCCTGGAAATAAATACAATGAGGTTAATGACCCTTTAGAGGGAAATTTTGAAGGGATTGGTATTGAATTTCGAATTCGAAAAGATACCGTAATTGTAGTTCGAGCACTAGCAGGTGGACCTTCCGAGAAACTTGGAATTATGGCAGGAGATCGAATAATAAAGGTAGATGGAGAAGATATTACTGGTAAAGAAATTAGCAACTCTAAAGTGATCAAATTACTTAAAGGACCTAAAGATTCTGAAGTAAAAGTTGGGATACTCAGAAGGGGAAATAAGTTGCTAAACTTTACAATTCAAAGAGATGAAATACCTCTTTATTCTGTAGAAGCAGCTTATATGTTAACAGAAGAAGTTGGTTATATAAAAGTGATTCGATTTGCAAAGAATACTTATGAAGAATTCATTGAAAGTGCAAATGAGTTAAAAAGCCAAGGAATGACCGAATTAGTATTAGACTTGAGAAATAATGGTGGGGGCTATTTAAAGTCTGCAACTGATATGGCCGACGAGTTTCTCAAAGAAGAGAAGCTAATTGTTTACACAGAAGGAAAATCAAGAGAAAGAAGAAACTTTTATGCAAGCAAGAATGGAAGTCTAGAAGATTTTCCGGTAGCTGTTTTGATAAATGAAGGATCTGCATCAGCTAGTGAAATTGTTGCAGGTGCTCTACAAGACAATGATTTTGGCTATATCATTGGAAGAAGGTCGTTTGGAAAAGGACTTGTTCAAGAAGGTGTGCAATGGCCTGATGGTTCAGCAATGAGACTTACAGTAGCAAGATATTATACCCCTACTGGAAGAAGTATTCAAAAGCCATACAAAGATGGGGTAGAAGCATATAATAATGAGGCTATAGAAAGATATTACAATGGGGAGTTACTAAGTTTAGATAGTATTGATTTCCCGGATTCGCTTAAATATGAAACGGATCAAGGCAAAGTTGTATATGGAGGTGGTGGAATTATGCCTGATATTTTTATACCTCTAGACACTTCTAATGTTTCTAGGTATTACAGCAATTTAAACTACCAAGGGGTGTTTTATCAATTTGGTTTTGATTATGTAGATAAGAATCGAGAAGAGTTGTTGAAAACCTACACTAAATCAAATTTTGTCTCAGAATTTAAAGTTGATAAGAATTTGATAGATTCCTTTTACCAATTTGCCAGCAATAAAGAAGTTGAATATGATGCAAAGGGAGCAGAGTTGTCATTAGGGCTGATTAAAAATCGAATAAAAGCAACCATAGGGAGAAATTTATTTGGAGGTTCTGTCTTCTTTGAAATAATTAACCAAGAAGATAATGTGGTGCAAAAAGCGAAGGAAATTTTAGGCACAAAAAAAAGCTCTTGATATCAAGAGCTTTTTAAATTATACATTGGAATGGAATTACATGTTTCCGTCTCCGTCTGTCATTTCTTTAGCTTTACTTTTTACTGAATCAGCAGCTTCTTCCATAGCGTCACCTGCTTCTTCCATAGTTTCTTCTGCTTGGTCAGCAGCTTCTTCCATTGTTTCTTCAGCAGATTCTGTTATTTCTTCAGCTTTTTCATCCATCTCATCCATCATTTCTTTAGCTTCAGCTTCAGTGTTTGATTCCTTTTTTTCAGCTTGTGAACAAGAAGTAAAAGCGAACATTCCCGCAAGGGCAATTAGTGTAAAAACGCGTTTCATGTTTTAGTTGTTAGTGTTAATTTTTGCCAAATGTAGAAATTCTCTAAGGAATGCTAAAACTTACTGCTTAATTACTTGTATAATTTATGAGTCATTTTTTAAAAATGTACTTTTGAAATAAGTTATTAAACAACAAAAAATCCAAACAAATGTCATTTGAATTACCCAAATTAAATTACGATTACAACGCTCTTGAACCACATATTGATGCAAGAACGATGGAGATTCATCATACGAAACACCACAATGGTTACACTTCAAAGTTAAATGCCGCTGTTGAAGGCACCGAATTAGAAGGAAAAGCTATCGAAGATATTTTAGCAACTATTTCGAAGCATTCAGCTGGTGTTAGAAACAACGGTGGTGGCTTTTTTAACCATTCCTTGTTTTGGGATATTATGTCACCTAATGGTGGTGGAGCTCCAAGTGGTGACTTAGCAGATATGATTAATGAATCATTCGGTTCATTTGAAAAATTTAAAGAAGCATTTTCAAATGCGGCAGCTACTCAATTTGGCTCAGGATGGGCATGGTTATGCTACCTTGACGGTAAATTAGAGGTTTGTTCTACGCCAAATCAAGATAATCCTTTAATGGATGTAACTTCTTGTAATGGAACGCCAATCTTAGGTTTAGATGTATGGGAACATGCGTATTATTTGAACTATCAGAATAGAAGACCAGATTATATTTCTGCCTTCTTTAATGTAGTTGATTGGAATCGAGTTGCTGAGAGATTAAATGAAGCAAAGTCTTAAAGTATTCTTACTTACAGTATTTGGCTTGGTATCTCCTGTGGTTTATTCACAGGAAGATGCTGAGCCTTTTTTGAATCAAAAGGTTGAGTTTCAATTAAACAATACTCATTTTGAATTTATTGAAAGCCAACAAGAACCCAAGAATCAACGGCTAAAGGCCGCACTCTTAAGTATCTTTCTAGGTCATTTTGGAGTTCATAGAATTTATTTAGGAACTACTCCTAATGTACCTGTTGTATACTCATTAACCCTTGGCGGTGGGTTGGGTCTTTTACCACTAGCTGATTTTGTTGCAATACTTTCTACCAAAGATTTGGATAGGTATAAAGATTCAAAACAGGTTTTTATGTGGTTAAAAAAGTAAACTATTCAACCGTCACCGACTTTGCTAAATTTCTTGGTTGATCAACATTACAGCCCCTCATAACGGCAATATGATAAGAGAGTAATTGAAGTGGAATGACAGAGATAAGTGGGTCTAAAAATTCATCTGTTTCAGGAATTTCAATCACATGATCTGCCATCTCTTTTACTGTTTCATCTCCTTCAGTTACAATGGCTATAATGTTACCGTTTCTAGCTTTTACTTCTTGAATGTTACTCACTACTTTTTCATAGCTGCCTTTTCTTGTTGCAATGGCTACTACAGGCATTTCTTCATCTATTAATGCAATTGGACCATGCTTCATCTCCGCCGCGGGATAGCCTTCCGCATGGATATACGAAATCTCTTTAAGCTTAAGTGCCCCTTCTAAAGCTACTGGGAAATTATAACCTCTTCCTAGGTACAAGAAATTTCTTGCTCCTTTGTATAAATCTGAAATGTATTTGATTTTATCGTTTGTCTGAAGTACTTTCTCTACTAAACTTGGAATGTGATTTAGTTGGTTCACCAAGCTATTATATCTACTTTTATTAATGCTGCCTTTTTTGTTTGCTAAACTTAAAGCCATTAAAGCTAATATGGTAATTTGGGCAGTAAAGGCCTTTGTTGAAGCTACTCCAATTTCAGGTCCAGCGTGGGTATATGAGCCTGCATCTGTGGCTCTAGCAATACTACTTCCTACAACATTGCAAATGCCGTAAATAGTGGCTCCTTTTTTCTTAGCTAATTCTAAAGCAGCCAAGGTATCGGCAGTTTCACCTGATTGACTTATGGCAATAACAATATCGTTCTCTGAAATAATAGGATTTCGGTACCTAAATTCTGAAGCATACTCTACTTCCACAGGAATTCTAGCTACATCTTCAATCATGTACTCTCCAACAAGTGCAGAGTGCCAAGAAGTTCCGCAGGCTACGAAAATAATTCGACTGGCATTCATGAATTTATTTTCAAATTCTTCAATGCCTCCTAAAGTTATAATGTTTGTTTTAGGGTTTAGCCTCCCTAAGGTGCTATTCTTAATAGATTCAGGTTGTTCGTAAATCTCTTTTAGCATGAAATGCTCATAACCGCCTTTTTCAATTGCTTCAAGATTCATTTCTAACTCTTGAATATAAGGA
>CAJXFJ010000175.1 GCA_913052515.1 uncultured Flavobacteriales bacterium
ATCAACCGAAAGAGCATTGTGTTCTACACATAACTCTATGCCACCCATGCAGTTAAATTGATTGGTGTGAACTTTTGCTTTTAATCCATATTGAGCACCCGCTTCAATGACTTGTTTGGTTTCATCCACCGAAAAAGCAACTTTTTCACAAAAGGCATCCACATAGTCAGCCAAACCTTCTTTGGCTATTTCTGGTAGCATTTCATTTACAATTAAGTCAACATAAGCTTGATGATTGTCTTTGTATTCAGCGGGAAAAGCATGTGCTCCTAAAAAAGTTGCTTTAATCGGTATTGGACTTTCTTTTTTTAATTCCCGAATGACACGAAGCATTTTTAATTCAGCTTCGGTATTTAAACCATAGCCACTTTTGATTTCAATGGCTCCAGTTCCCATTCTTATCACTTCTTGCAAACGAATCCAAGCATCATCAAACAATTCTTCTTCTGATTTTTCTTGTAATTTCTTGGCTGAATTCAGAATTCCACCACCTGCTTCAGCAATTTCTTGATAGCTTTTTCCTTTTAAGCGCATCACAAATTCTTCCTCTCTTGGTGCAGCAAACACCAAATGTGTGTGTGAATCTACCCAAGTGGGAAGCACAAACCTACCCTTGGCATCAATCACTTCCCCATCATAAGCTGGACAATCTTCCATTTTTCCAAAGGCCTTAATACGGTCTTCTTCGAGCAACAGAAAGGCATTTTCAATTATTGGTAGTCGTTTTATATTTTCGCCACTCAAGGGCGAATGGGTTTCCACTTTTGTTCTAGCCTGCACAAGGCCTTTGATGTTTTTTAGTAGCATGAATGATTTTCTTTGCACCCAAATGTATTAAATCCATTGGGCTTAAAAGAGCATATTTTTAGATCCTTAATTTAAAAATTACTCTTTTTTAAGTTATCAAATTTTGATATTTTCACATTATGGAAAGAATTATTTTGTCAATTACTTTATTTCTCTTTTTTAATTTGAATGTTGCTAATGCACAGTATAAGTCTGTTTTTTCAGATTCAAGTCAATATTGGAAGGTCTATACCACAGAATACTCATTGGGTGCTTATGTATATGCAGATTCCCTTTATTTAGGGGACACCATTTCATCACAACAGTACAGCTACAGAGAAATATGGGCGAGTAAAATGGCAGGCTTTATTTATCCTCAACGATTTGGATATTTAAGAGAAGACACAAGTCAAGGTAAACTTTGGTTTAGTACAGATACAACCCTCTCAACACAGCATTTAGTTTATGATTTATCGCTTTCAGTTGGAGATACATTTGAGATTTCTGTTTATAGTCAAAAGCAATTAGTAGTTGAGAAAATCGATAGTATTCATGGTAGAAAACGATTGAAGCTTAGAACGATAAATAATAGATTTCAAATTGTTTATCCTTTTTTAAACAGGGTAAACTATTATATTGATTCGCTTTATTTTATAGAAGGGGTAGGTTCAAGTAATGGCTTGGATCTTAGAAATTCAATGAGTTCTATTAATAAGTTTTCACGGTTATTATTATGTCATTATGTTGATTCAATTCAAACTTTTCAACATAACCTCTCCGATTCTTTAATTTTTTTAGGTCAATGTGATACAGTCACACCACCGAATTTAGTTTCAATAACTGAGGAAGTAATGAAAGTTGGTGAAATTTTTCTTTATCCAAATCCAACGTTTGATATAATTCACTTAAATACCAATCTAGATATATCTGAAGTGAGTTTATACGATTTTAATGGAAGACTCGAAAAATCATATGAGTCTGAGCAAAAAATACTTTCATTGCCTGAAAAAAGTGGAGTTTATATTCTTCAACTAACTACAAGTAAGGGAAAAGTAATTAATAAAAAGGTAATTAAGTATTAAAGATTTGGCTAGCTAAATAAACTAGTTTAATCACTTGGCTATCATGAATCAACAAGTTCCTATCAAAACGCTATTTTTGCGACTATGTCGGGAAATCGCTTTGGCAAAATCTTTTCGTTAAGCACTTTTGGTGAGTCACACGGCGCTGCCATTGGTGGTATTTTAGAAGGTTGTCCTGCTGGATTAGACATTGATTTTTCGCACATTCAATTGCAATTAGATCGAAGAAAACCCGGACAATCTCATCTCACCACCCAACGAAAAGAGAGTGATGAGGTGCAGTTTTTATCTGGCATTTTTGAAGGAAAAACCACAGGTACGCCTATTGGTTTTCAAATTCCCAACCAAGACCAAAAGTCAAAAGATTACAGTCACATCAAAGATAAATATCGGCCATCACATGCCGATTATGTCTACCAAGCCAAGTATGGCCATCGCGATTATCGCGGTGGTGGGCGTTCTTCGGCCAGAGAAACCGCTTGTAGAGTAGTGGCAGGTGCCATCGCTGAACAAATGCTTGCCCAATCAGGAGTTGAGGTTTATGCCTATGTTTCACAAGTGGGCCAACAAAGCTTGAGCAAGCCCTATCAAGAATTGGACTTATCGCAAGTTTTTTCGAATGACGTTCGTTGTCCAGATTCTGAAATGGCGGCTGTTTTTAGGCAAGAAATTGAGCAAGCCAAAAAGGCTGGAGATACCCTTGGTGGTTGCATTATTGGAGTCATTAAAAACTGTCCACCAGCTTGGGGAGAGCCAGTTTTTGATAAACTAAACGCTGATTTGGCCAAAGCCATGTTGAGTATAAATGCCGTAAAAGGCTTTGAATATGGTTCAGGTTTTGAAGCTGCGAAAATGAAAGGCTCGGAGCACAATGATGAGTTTTACCAAGAAAATGGAAAAGTAAAAACCAAAAGCAATTTTAGTGGCGGTATACAAGGTGGCATTAGCAATGGAGAAGATATTTATTTCCGCATCGCTTTTAAGCCAGTGGCTACCATTATGCGAGATCAGCAAAGCATTAATGAAAAAGGGGAAAGTGTAGAAGTCAAAGGCAAAGGACGTCATGATGCTTGTGTATTGCCACGTGCGGTTCCTATTGTTAGAGCCATGGCGGCTTTGGTTTTAGCCGATCATAGCTTAAGACAAAGAAGCAATAAATTATAAATTATGAAATTGAAGAAGAAGAAATTGGCCTTGCATTGGCAAATTATCATTGGATTAGTTTTTGGATTGGCATATGGACTGCTTGCTGCTAATGCCGGATGGTTAGATTTTACAGCGGATTGGATAGCTCCCTGGGGTAAAATATTCATCAATATGCTGAAAATGATTGCTGTGCCTTTGGTACTCATTTCATTAATCAATGGAATATCTGGTTTAAAAGATATTGCTCAGCTTTCTTCCATGGGTGGAAAAACCATTGGAATTTACATTTTAACTACAGTTTTAGCAGTAACCATTGGTTTGCTTGCGGTAAATGCCATCAAGCCGGGAAAGGCTTTTTCCGAAGAAATTCGTCAAGAAATGGTGGCCCAAAATGAAGCTAAAGTGAAGTCTACAGAAGAACAAGCTACCGCACAAAAGGAGTCAGGGCCTTTGCAGTTTTTGGTTGATATGGTTCCATCCAATTTTTTTCTATCGGCATCCAATAATCGCAACATGTTGCAGGTCATCTTCTTTGCACTTCTATTTGGTATCGCACTTATCATTGTTCCCGATTCTGCCAAAGTGCAACCCATTAAAGATTTTTTTGAGGGGGCCAATGAGGTCATTCTCAAAATGGTGGACATTATCATGTATTTTGCACCCATTGGTGTATTTGCTTTGCTCGGAAATATCATGGTTGAATTAGCTGGTGAAGATCCTTCAGCGGCCTTGGAAATCTTAACTGGTTTGGGTGTTTATTCCATTACCGTTTTGTTGGGCTTGGCCATTATGGTTTTTGCCGTTTACCCTTTGGTGCTAAAGTTTTTGGCGGGCTATTCATATCAGAAATTTTTCAAAGGAATATCACCAGCTCAGCTGTTAGCTTTTTCTACTTCATCCTCTGCAGCAACTTTACCCTTGACCATGGAACGTTGCGAAGAGAAACTAGGAGTTTCTAAAAAAGTGGCCTCTTTTGTTTTGCCTTTAGGAGCTACCATAAATATGGATGGAACATCTTGTTACCAAGCGGTGGCGGCGGTTTTTATTGCTCAAGTTTATGGTATGGATTTGGGTTTGTCAGAGCAATTGACCATTGTGTTAACAGCTACTTTGGCCTCTATTGGATCAGCCGCGGTTCCCGGGGCAGGTATAATTATGTTGGCCATAGTGTTGGGCGCAGTTGGTGTTCCCTTAGAAGGCATTAGTTTGATTTTTGCGGTTGACCGACCTTTGGATATGTGCAGAACAGTAGTTAATGTAACTGGCGATGCGACAGTGGCGACAGTAGTAGCGTATACCGAAAATGAATTGATTGCACATCCGGTCGAGAAATAGTCCTTCATTTAGCATTTTTTGGCAAAGCTTATTCTAATTTGGAATGCAATTTGTTTACCTTCATGCCTTGTAAAAAATAAACCCTAAAAGGTCCAAATCAAGCATGAAAACGTTATTTAAGATTCTCGGTGGTCTCATACTTCTCATCGTTTTAGCCTTAGTGCTAGTTCCAATTATTTTTAAAGATGACATTGTTAAAATTGTCAAGGAAGAAACCAATAATGCAGTAAATGCCAAAGTAGAGTTTGGTGATTTTGACTTGAGCTTAATCAAAAGTTTTCCAGATTTCTTTTTCTCCATTGAAGAGGTTTCGGTAACCGGAATCAATGAGTTTGAAGGGGTGAAATTGGCCGATATCAAAGAGCTAGACCTAACCGTTGATTTAATGTCGGTAATAAATGGGGAAGCCATTAATGTAAAGCAGATTACCATTTTGGAACCCTACATTGAAGCTAAAGTATTAGCCGATGGAAAAGCCAATTGGGACATTGCCAAAGAAAGCGAAGAAGCTGAGGTGGAAGAA
>CAJXFJ010000176.1 GCA_913052515.1 uncultured Flavobacteriales bacterium
TGCGTTAGTTTGTTAGCAAAGATAATATGCTTTATCTTAAACCTACTCTAATCTTTTGAAGAATTAAGATGAATGTAAAGGACATTGATTTTAGCAGCGAAATTTGGTTTTCAACTAGTCGAAGTAGTGGAAAGGGTGGCCAACATGTAAATAAAACGGAAAGTAGAGTGAGTTTGTATTTCAGTGTTTCGGATTCTTCTCTTTTGAGTGAAAATCAGAAGTCATTGATTATTAAAAATCTAGAAGGAAAACTGTCTCAGGATTTTCAACTACAAATTGATGTAGAAGAGAGTAGGAGTCAATTGAAAAATAAAAAAGTTGCAATTGAGCGATTTTATAACCTTTTGGAAAAGGCACTATTTGTACCTAAAAAAAGGAAGGAAACGAAACCATCTAAGGCGGCTATTAAAAGGCGATTAAACGCCAAAAAGAAAAGGGGAGATTTAAAGCAAAACAGGCGAAAAGATAATTTGCTATAGCTTTTTGAAAGCTCTTTCTGCTGCTTTCCATAATCCATCTTTGGTTGGGCAAGGTGCTTCAATACGAATAGCTTCTTTTTTAACAGGATGGATAAATTCCATGGCTCTTGCGTGTAAATGAATAGATGCATCATCATTACTTCGGTGAAAACCATATTTTAAATCACCTTTTATAGGGCAACCTAAATGAGCTAGTTGCGCTCTTATTTGATGATGTCTTCCAGTTTTCGGATATATTTCAAGCAGGTGATAATGCTCTAAGCTTACAAGGGTTTTATAATCTAATTCTGCCATTTTACTCTTAGAATTGGCTTTTGAAACCACAAAAGATTTATTTTTTTGAGGATTTCTTTCCAGTTGGTCAATTAATTTCCCATTTGGGCTATTGGGTTTATTTTTAACCATAGCCCAATATGTTTTTTGAATTTCTTTTTCTTGAAACATTTTATTGAGACGAGGAAGTGCTTTTGAAGTTTTGGCAAATAAAACCAAGCCAGAAGTTGGTCTGTCAATCCGATGAGGAACACCTAAATAAGCTTCTCCTTTTTTATTGTATTTTTCAACGAGGTAGTTTTTCACAAAATCAATCAAAGGAAGGTCTCCAGTCTTATCTCCTTGCACTAATACACCCGAAGGTTTGTTTACAGCAATTAGATGATTATCTTCATATAATACTTGAAGCTTCAGTGATTTTGTAGCCATTAAAATTGCTTATTTAGGCGTTAAGATGAGGTGCATTTTTTTATTAGTCTGATAGTCGTTTTTGCTCAATAGAATAAGCTTTTGACTAAAATCAGCGAATTTGTCATGACCAATAATTTCAATAATATACTTTCCGGGAGGAAGAATTGCATTGAATGTTGAGGTATTTGTATTCATTATATAGGAGCCAACAATATCTCCACTTTCATCATCAATAATTTCAACTGTTATATTCTCTTTAACCAAAGAAGAATCTCCTGTCATAATAATGCCATTTACTAAGGTGTATTCAGTTTTCTCTTCATGAAAAGTTACTCTGTAAACATCTAAATCTCCAAATCCATTGTTTCTAAGTTGAGAAACATATGCATAACGTTTGTTTTCAGCAAAACAGATACTGTTATCATCATAAACAGTGTTTAGAGGGTAGCCTAAGTTTTTAGGTTTACCCCATGAATTATTAGTAAGGTCAAATTGACTTTTAAACAAATCTAAACCACCTAAACCTAAATGCCCATTTGAACTAAAATACATCGTTCCTTCACTTTCTGCCCAAAACGGAAATTTTTCATCGCCACTCGTATTAATTGGTGCACCTATATTTTTAGGTAAGCCCCATTCACCGGTTGGTAAACGCTTAACCACATAAATATCATAACCACCCAATCCACCTTCTCGGTTACTACTAAAATATAGCGTACTACCATCGTTACTTATAGCACCGGCAGTTTCTTTATCCTTAGAGTTTACTTCTTTAAAGCCAAAAACTTTTGGAGCCATATACGACCTTCTTCCTTTTTCACTGACAAACAAATTGCTAAAATGATCTTCGCTATCAACATGGTACAAAAGAAATTGACCATTTTCTGAGCGACCTGCAGTTTCTTCATTTCCATAAGTGTTTGGACTACCAACTGAACGGGCTCTTGAGTAATTATTTCGCTTATGTCTAGAGGTATAGATATCAGCCGTTTTATAGCCGCTATAATCGTAAAGGTTACCTACAACACCATCTCTTTTTGTGCTGAAAAATAAAAGACTTTCATCTGGAGAAACAAATGGCAAATAGTCAGGAGCTTCTGAGTTTACATTTTTACCTAAATTTTCAAAACTAATTTGAATGGGCATTTGATATAGTTTCCAAGCCTCCTCGCAATGAGTGATTTGCTGCTCTATTTCTTTCTTCTTTTCTGGGTCATTTAAGAGCGACAAAAATTGCTTAAAGGTTTCTATTGCTTTCTCAAATTCATAATTTTTCCAATAGGCTATAGCTAATGTTTCTTGCCAATTTGCTACCTCAGTTTTATTGGTGGCTTCTGCATACTGCAATAGCAACTCTAGACCTTTTGGCGGATTGATAGTAGATAAGGTATATGCTTTACCTAAATAGTATTGAAATTCAGAATTATTGGGTTCTTCTTTTAATAATTCTCCATATTGTCGAATCGCTTCTTGATAATTTCCAAATTCAAACATTTTTGAAGCATTCCCTTGATTGATTGGAAATTGTTCAATGTATTGGGAATAGCCAAATTGAGAAATGAGAAGTAGAAATAATATGGATATGCGATTCATCATAACCAATTGATACTAATACTGTTCTTTTTCGTTAGGAAAGTCCTTGGATTTTACATCTGAGATGTAATTTTCAACTGAGTCTTTAATGCTAGTATATAAGTCGTTGTACCTTCTCAAAAATCGTGGACTAAACTCTTTGTTAATACCAAGCATATCATGAAGCACCAGTACTTGCCCATCTACACCGCTTCCAGCGCCAATTCCAATGATTGGAATTTGAACACTTTCTGCTACTTTTTGTGCAAGTTTTGCTGGAATTTTCTCCAAAACAATTGAAAAACAACCCGCTTCTTCCAGCGCTTTTGCATCTTCAATGAGCTTTTTTGCTTCTTCTTCTTCTCGCGCTCTGACAACATAAGTTCCAAACTTATAAATTGATTGAGGGGTTAAACCCAAATGTCCCATCACAGGAATTCCAGCTGACAAAATTCGCTCTACCGATTCTAAAATTTCCGAACCACCTTCCATTTTCACAGCATGAGCTCCTGATTCTTTCATGATTCTAATCGATGAAGTAAGCGCTTCTTTGGAATTTCCTTGATATGCACCAAATGGCAAGTCTACCACAACTAAACTGCGATTTATAGCTCGTACAACCGAAGAGGCATGATAAATCATTTGGTCAAGTGTTATAGGCAAAGTAGTTTCATGACCTGCCATCACATTAGATGCCGAATCTCCAACTAAAATGATGTCAATTCCTGCAGCATCTACAATCCCTGCCAATGAAAAATCATAAGCTGTTAACATGGATATTTTCTCACCCTTGTTTTTCATTTCTTGAATTACATGGGTGGTAACTCTTTTTACTTCCGATTTTTTTGCGGTAGACATATATAAACTCTTTTGTGTCTCAACAAAGCTACAAAATTGATGTTGATATTGATTTATCATTAATTTCGCTCCTATGAATAAAATAAAATTGCATTTCCTGTTTGTGTTGGGATTATTGTTTAGCCTTGGGGCATGTGATAATGATGTTGATTTAACAGCCGAATACGAAGATACAACTGTTGTTTATGCGTTAATTAATGCCAATGCTGATACTCAATTTGTGAAAGTAAATCGAGCCTTTTTAGAAGCCAATACCAATGCACTAAGCTTGGCAAAGGATGCTAACAATTTTACCTATGATGATTTAAATGTTGCATTAAGAAATTTAAATACTGACGAAGTATTTCCATTGAAGCAAATTGAAAAGCCCAAAGATGATGGAGTTTTTAGCACAGAAAAAAATATCCTTTTCTACACTGATACTGCACTTACTTTCAATAATAATTATCGGGTAGAAGTTACTCAGCCCGATGGGAAGTTGACATATGCAGAGGCAGTTGCAATTGATACAATGACTGTTGTTAGACCTGAGATAAGTAATTTACGTGTTCGAGCATTGCCTTTAACAAATACCAATGGAACTATTTTAGAATACAAATTTGAATTTGCTCATTCTGCTCGAGTAGCGAAATTTGAGGCAGTTATGTTTTTTCATTACCTAGAAGAACTTCAGAATGGAAGTAGAGTGCCTAAAAGTATCCGAATCCCAATAGGCACGGTGAATAATCCCGATTTAGTTGCAAAGCAAGATGCGAGTATTGACTTTCCTGGAACTCGTTTTTATCAAACTATCGCGAATTCAATTCCAGCCTCTAATCAAAACAAGAAACTAGTTGACCCATCAAGTAATATTTCTATTGAGATTTATGCAGCAGATGAGACCTATACTTTTTATTCCGATGTATATGGTCCAATAGAAGGTTTAGCTCAAGTAAAACCTGAATACACGAACGTAGAAAATGGAATTGGACTTTTTGCGAGTCGTTCTAGAACCTTAGCACGAACTTTTCTTGCCGACCCTTCAAGACAGCAATTACGTTCAGGCCCGATCACAGGCAATTTGAATTTCCAAGATTTATAAAAGCTGTCAGCTTGACAGTTTGTCATTTATTTTAATCTTCAAAGTCAATTGGTTTATACAATCAATGACAATTTTTCACATTCTTTAGTAAAAATAGACTTGGCATAAGTATTGACTAATGCTGAATGAATCTGAAAAAAATATTTTAAAATGAGTAAA
>CAJXFJ010000177.1 GCA_913052515.1 uncultured Flavobacteriales bacterium
TTGTAGAAAGTCAATATTTCTTTTTCAGCTTCAATAAAAAAGTCATGAAAGAACTTATGAGGAGTGTAGGTGTCATCGATTTTGAAATTACTAGTTAATCTGTCAGCTTTTAATCTTAGATTACATTCCCAATTTAAAATATTAGACCTAAGACTAGGGTTTAAATCGGTTAAGCTGTCAATGAAAACTTTGTAATTTGCTCTTATTCTATGATATCTAACTCTGTGTTCGTCATCTTCACATAAAACGGAATTTAATTTTTCATCTAGTGTAGTTTTTAGTTCTGTGTCTTCAATAGGGTCTGTTTCTGTGTCTTTGATTGATATTATATCAGCAAACCTTAATGCTTCCTTCTTTTGTATTAGGTTGTTTATTATGGCTTTGATTCTCCTTATTTCATTCTCCCTATCAAATGAAATATCACAAGAGGTTTTGTCAAAAACCTTCTTGTATACTTCAGTATTAAGTGCAAAAAGTTTCTCAATATCTTTGTCAGGTGTCCAAAAATCAACAGGGTATTTGAATTGTCTTATTACTCTAGATTGAATGTTATGGTCGATATTACTTAAATCTCTAAGAGGAGATAAGGCTATAAAAGCTGAAGGGTTATGACTAGAAGCTGCAAGTTGGAGTTGTTTGTTAAATATGTCAGCCCAATTCAGTTTCGCTGTTGTATAATATTTACACTCAATAAAAAACTCTCTTTCTTGCTCTTCATCATCTAAAAAGAGAATACTAATGTCAAAACCACTTTGATCTCCTGAATCTTGTTTACGTACTTGTATAACAAGGAAGCCCATTTCTTCAAATATGTTTTTGAAGAATGGTTTAACTAGTTTTTCAAAGTCACTTCCTGTTATTGCCATTTATTTAATGATTTCTTTTTTTCTGGATCTTATTTACATGCCTCAACAAGTATATATGTTACACTAGCCATTTTAAGCGCTTATAAATATTCATACCCGTTTTTTAATTGTTTTCTAAATCGGTTCATTTCCGCCAACAAGATAAGCCAATTTCAAACATAAAAAAAGAGCATGGCTAAAAGCGCCATGCACTTGTAGCCTTAGGGCTAAGCAATTCAAGAATATGCTTGCTTTTCTAAAGCTTATAAGAATAAAAAGTCAAGGGCTATGGATTAATCCATAGCCCTTGACTCCTTAAAAAAGTATTACTTCTTAGAAGGAAGTAAATGAAAAAGCTTTTGTTTTACTTAGAAGATCAAAGACATGAGTAATTCACCTCTCAAGGTATTTACCTCTTGATTTCCAATGGTCGTGTTTAAGGAAGTTAGTGCCAACTGCAACTTTAAATCATTGCCTTTCATGTATTTTGATAAACCCAAAGTGCTTGCCACTTGCTCTTGCATCACAGAGTTAGCGTTGTCGCCAAACTCAGGACTTAAGGTTGAGAATCGGAAATCGGCAGCATAGCCACTTTTACTCGCATATCCCACTTGTACATTCATGGCCGTACCTAAGGTTAAAAATTCGGCAATTTGGGTCGGGGCCAACTCATTAATGGCGGTAATGTCAATGTAGGTGCCATCTAAATTGGCAGCGGTACTAATGGCGTATTCACCTAATACAGAAAAGCCTTTGTATTTAAACAAAAGGTCATAATACAATTTTCGGTAATCTGGTAATTGGTTAGCGCCTTGAGCATTGTAGAGTAAAAAGTCGCCATGTCCTTCACCATTAAAGCCGCTTGCTCCATCGTTAAAACTGGCTGCTGCACCAAGTACTAATTTTGGACTTTCTTCATGCGCTAAATCGGCAATCATCTTATCATTCCCTTCTGTGAAATCGCCCAATGGGTAAACGTCTAATCGCGCGGCATATTTTAATCCTCCTAAGTCTACATCTCGGCTATCGCTACCAAAGGAATTTCTGCCATCTCCTGAAGTTACCGCTATCTGTGGAACCAAAAGCCAATCTGTTCCCAAACTATAATCTAAAAACAACCCAAATTCTCTACCGCTGTTGCTCAAATTGGTGCTTAAAATACTTCGGTTGGGAAACTGTAAATAGTTTTCCATAATTAACATTTCTCGGTTGTTTCCAATGCTTTGTTTTTGTCCGAAATAAATATTGAATCGATCATTTGGGTGAAAGCCAATCCAAGCATCAAGTAGGGGAGTGTTTAGGCTAAAATCTGTTTGCAGAAAAAAGCTCACTTTCTCTTCTACTGCCTTTCCAGAAAAATTAAAATAAGTGCGTTTAGAATTTAAAAAGTAATCAGCATCTTCATCTTCTACTTTTTCAAAAGAAATGCTTGGCTGCACCATGCCGCTTAACTTAAATTGATAATTGCCTTCGTTGAAACTAAAATTCAATCCGCTTCCTAATTCAAAGTTCGAGCTGTGATCAGTTTGGGTGGTTTGTGCAGTTAAGCTAAGTGCACAAAGGAATAATGAACTGCAAATAAGCTTTTTAATCATGATGATTTTGTTTTAAAGTAATATGCTCAGGAGCATCGGGTTTAACGTATCTGTAAATGGGTAATGTTTCATTCAGTGCTGTAGGTAGAACTTCATAAGCAACAAAACTATTGATGGCCTCAGGCTCTAAAACTTCAATAGCTAAATTGGCTTTAGGCTGATTCATCAACACTACAGCAGTGCCTTCTGCAAAATCTATTTGTTCAGTAGAAATTGTCGTTTGCACGGTTTGAATTCGTATATCTTCAAATTTTTCTTGGGCTTGTTCGTATTCTGAAACTAAATAGCTTTCTACCTCAAGTTTGCTGGCTTTTTCCAAATAATGAATCTCTAAACCCAAGGTTTGTAGCTTTTCTAAAAGTTTGCTTTCCTCTTTGCGAATAAGGTAAGCCGTTGCTCTTGTTCGTTCAATTACAGGGCTCGACTTTAAAGCATCTCTAACAGTAATTTGTAGCGGCATTTCAGATCTGGTATCCATATCAATCACCTGAATGCTATCTTCGTAAACGGCTCGTTTACTTTTTACCACACTGTTAGTTTGTGCTTCATTGGCTTTTTGAATTTCCGCTCGCAGTTCATCTACATGTTGGTATGCGGTTTCTAAGAAGGAACTACTCACCAGAAAAGCAGACTGTACCCTGCGTTTAAAAGATGTTCTTCCCAAGTGCACGCCACGCACTTCTATCAATGCAGAAATACAATTGGTAAGCGCATAAGAAGTAGCGCTTGAACGCGGACTCGTTGCTCCTTTATTAAATTGAATTTCACCTTCATGTTTGGTGGTACTCATGTAATCATTGTGATTCAAATGGTGCTTGTCCAATTCAATTCTGGCGTTTTCCACAAAACGCTCATCGATGTAGTTTCTTAAATTTTCAGGAACGTTGAGGTTGCCAGTGTATAAGAAAAGCACATCGTAAATACTAGAAATTCCAAAAGTGCTGAGTTGGGCAAAGTGCTTGCGGTAAGCGTTGTATTCGTGTAAATCTAACGCAACCTCCGGGCTGTAATCGCTAAAAGCTTTTTTCAAAACCACGCTTTCAGGTGCATTTAATTTGGTTTGATCTCGGTTTAAATCAAGGCCATTTATGGCGTCTCGGTTATTTTTTTCATATCCATCTATGTTAGCCATAGGAACAATGGCTATGTGTAGTCGGTCTAGTAAATGAGCATATGCAGGATCTTTCAAAAGTTTGTTCATCAGGTGAAAGGTGCTTTCGGTACTGCCTGGCTCATTGCCATGAAGTCCTCCTTGTATCCAAACTTTTACTGGCTTTTCAATTGCCTCTTTTTTTGCCAAAGTCACTAGAGGTATTGCTTTCCCTTTTTGGCTTTTGCCAATAAACTCGATTGTTACAACTTCAGGAAACTCAGCTTGCAAGGCATTTAAAAACACAAGCATTTCATCATAGTCGGTAAATCCTTTCTTTTTGGAAAAGGCCGGCGTGTTTATCTCAATTTCAGGATCAGGGAAAAACTTTTCCGTGATTTTTGAAGGCTGTGGATTAGGTTGCGCGCTTGCTAAGCTGCAAATGAAAAAAGCTGTTATAAAAACCAGATAACGCATACTTAAAACGATATGGTGGTTATTAAACGGGCAATCCATTCATCCCCATTAATTGGATTGCTGTATATGTCGTTGCTGCCTTCTTCAGCTTCTACATAGGTTAATGAACCTTGTATTTTAATTCCATAACTACGGTCTAAGTATTTGGAAACGCCCAAGGTGTAATACTGAGGACGGTTATAAAAGGTGCCATTATTTAAAAATGAATGTTGATCAGCATCTAGGTAGGTATAGCGAGCATCAATGGAAATGAGGCTTTTAAAAATGTAGCCTATTTGAATGTTGTATCCTTTTCCGAGCATCATTCGCCCTTTTACATAGTTTTCTACATCTCTTTCACCATCTACATCAAAGGTGGAAGCAACTGTTCCATCGTTTCTAACTCTACCCGTGATGTCTGTTGGTACGCTAGCTTCAGTAGCTACAAACTCTCCAAGCATTGAGAAACCTCTGTATTTGAATAAAAAGTCGATGCCATATTTGGTGTAGTCTGGTAATAAATATTCCCCTTCATCATCTAAATAAAGAATGGCACCACTGTTTCTACCTCGGCGACTACTCATACCATGATTGATGCTGTAGTTAGCTCCAACAACCAATTTCGGGGCACTTTCTCTAACCATGTCTACTTGTCTGAATTGACCAAAATTGGTGAACAAACCAAAGGGCAAATAGTCGATTCGTCCGCCTACTTTAAGACCGCCAAAATCGGCATCAAAAGAGTTTATGCCATCGCCATTGGTTAAAGTTAAATAGGGTTTTAAATAGCTGCCATTGTTAAACCGAAATCGTCCTTCTAGA
>CAJXFJ010000178.1 GCA_913052515.1 uncultured Flavobacteriales bacterium
GAATATAGCTTTGATTATTATGTAGACTGCTCAGGCTTTTCATCCATTTTATTGGAAAAGACGATGAAGGTTCCCTTTAAAAATTATAAGAGTAGTTTGTTTACAGATTCTGCTATAACTGCCAGTTGCTCACATAATGGAACCATTAAGCCATACACGGAAGCGAGAACGATGAATAGCGGTTGGCAATGGACTATCCCCATGCAAAGCACAGATCATTTAGGCTACGTATTTTCTTCTTCCTTTTATTCTGAAGAAAAGGCTGAAAAAGAGTTTAGAGCTCAGAATCCCGAAATTGAAGACACGAAGATATTAAAGTTTAAATCAGGCCGTCATCAGGAATTTATTAAAGGAAATGTTGCTGCCATTGGTAATTCGTATGGCTTTATTGAAGCATTACAATCTACTGCGCTTCATATGGTTATAACAAATATTTATGCACTTGTATTACATCTTAAAAACTTAGAGAAAGACAAGGATTTCGGTTCTATCATCAATGAAAACTTAGGTAAAATTTGGGATCGATTGCGCTGGTTTATTGCCATTCAGTTTAAGTTTAATACCAGATTAGATACAGAATTTTGGAAAAGTTGTAGGGCTGATGTTGACATTTCAGGAGCTGAAGAGTTGCTGGAGCTTTATCATTCCATTGGTCCGCTTTATACATTAAAAGGAAAGAATGAAGCCGTTAATAAGCTTGATCAATTTCAGATTTATGGATTGTTTTCCCATGATTTCTTGCTTTTAATTCAAGGAATTTATCCCAAGAAACCACCCTTCAAAATCTCTGATGAAGAAAAAAGAAATTGGCAAAAGAAATATCAGCTTTGGGAGCAAATCGGATTAAAAGCACTTCCTCAGCATGAAATACTGCATAAAATCTCAGAAAATCCTGAAATTTTAGAATTTGAGAAGTTTTTCGACTCCCCTTTTCTATTGGATGGAGAGTTTGATTTTTTAAATAAGGTAAACATCGCTGATTTTATCATTAAATGTTAGGCTTAACTTCCGTTGAAAAACTCAATTCTTAAATTTAGCCGTCATGCAGCCGAAACAATCAATCATTAATCATAAAGCTTGGAAAAATCTCATTCATAGTGAATTAATAGCTTTAAAAGCAAAGGTTAAAAGTCAGGCTGGTATTCCTTCTTTTTATGATAAAAAGATCATGCATGCCTTAAACGAGATCAATAGTTTGCAAGAAGACTCAACCTTAGCTGCCCAAATTGATAAGCTCTCGACTGATAAGCAATCAGAAACAAGAGAACATATTAGCAATATTGAAACCTTCATTGAACAAAAGGAATCTCAACGATATGTAACTCACTACAGTCGGTTTCTAAAGGACGACAAAAAGAAAGCAATTGAAGCAGACTCTGATACACTCATGCAAAGTCAAGGAATTCAACAAAGCTTAAGCTGGAAAGGGATTCCTCTCATGAAAAGTGCCTACGATTATAGCATTTACTCTCAACTTTTATGGAATGTAAAACCCAAAACAATTATTGAACTAGGCTCAGGTTCAGGTGCAAGCGCTATTTGGATGGCTGATTTACTAAAGCTATACAAAATTGAGAATCACATCTACTCTATTGATATTAATAAGGTTGAACAAGATTACAATGGGGTTAGCTTTCTACAAGCTGATTTAAAAAATCTATCTGTTTGCTTACCGCAAACTCAATTAAAAAGTTTACCACATCCATGGTTGGTTATTCATGATGCTCATGTACATCATGAAAACTTATTACATTACTTTGTCCCTCACTTTGAGGTAAATGACTACTTTATTATTGAAGACAGTCAAAATTTTCAAACTGAAATTGGTCGCTTTTTAATGGCTAATCATAACCCTTTGCTAATTGATACCTTTTACACTGATTTTTTTGGAAGAAATATGACGACTGCAGCAAATTCAATTTTAACGAAAGCTCCCAAATACTAATTATGGAAAAATTGAAGCATTTTAAAGAACTAATAGGAAGTTACTCATTAGAAACTTTTCTTCAAGAAAATTGGGGGAAAACATGGCTTCACCTTGACCGCCAATTTTCTCCATGTAAAAACTCTCCACTTTCCATTGAATTACTTGACGAGTATTTCACAAACGCTCGATTGAGATACCCTTGGGTAAAGCTTGTAAAGCAAGGTAGTGAAATTCCATTAAAGGAATATCGAAATGAAAGGCTTTCGAAAGTAACTGAACTGATTGACAATGATAAACTCTTTAGTTTTTTAGATCAAGGTGCAAGTTTAGTTTCCAACAGCATTGATAAAAGCTTTGGTCCAATTGGGCTCTATTGCAGGGCTTTAGAAAAAGAACTTGCCGTAAAAGTTTGGGCGAACCTTTATGTTTCACCTCCGAAAAGCAGAGGTTTTGGTATTCATCAAGACACGCATGATGTGATAGTTATTCAACTTGCCGGAAAGAAGAATTGGCACATTTATCCCAGAGAAGAAAATCACGGTCCACGCAAACCGGGCCCGGATGACATTCCTGAAGCTGAGTTTGAATTAAAAGAAAATGAGCTACTCTATCTTCCAAAAAATTATCCACACATGGCATTCGCTGCGGATGATGGTCCTTCGGTTCACTTATCCTTAGGCTTAGAAGGTCTTTATTGGTCGGATTTGGTAAATCAATTTGCTCAAAAGGTTAATGAAGATCCTGATTTTAACCAACGTATACCAATTCCTTTAGAAGGAGAAAAAGCGTACCAACAGTTTATTGAAAGCTTTAAAAAGAAGTGGAAAGATTGGAATGAAAAACTTAATCCTACTGAACTTTTCAATGAATTGAATACGGCAATTAATCATCAAACAAACGCTCAAATGGAAGGTAGAATAAGTGATTGGTTGGGTTTACATAATGTTGATGAAAACACATACCTTAAAAAAAGAGCCTATGTTGCCCATAGTTTGGAAAATCAAGGTAAAGAAGTCATTCTTCGATTTCAAAATAAAAAACTAAACTTTCCATTCTTTATAGCCCCTTTATTAGAATCCCTATTAATAGAAGAAGCTTTTCAATTGAAAAACATTGCGGTAGAACAAACTGAGAAAGAGAAGATTTCTTTTGCCAAAATGTTGATAAAAAAAGGCTTATTGACTATACATAAAGATTGAAGCAAATTACTTCAACTTGATATTCAGGCAGAACCTCCCCTTTCATTAGTCACATATCTCTACCAAACCATTGGAAAGTAGGTGTTTTACAGCTTTAAGTCTTTGTTCTGGAGTGGGCAATTCATGAATATCTCCAACCATCAACTTTTCCCCTTCTAATAGCCTATTGATTAAGGGTTTAATAAAAATTGGAAGTTTCACTACTCTACCGGGTGTATAAACCCATAATAGCTTATTGTTTTCTTTTAATTGAATATTTTGACTCTTTTTAATGCTAATTACTGAACGCTCATTTATTGACTCTTCATTCATCAAATTACTCAGTAGACCTTTATGATTTGCCTTTTGTCGCTTGAGCAAAGCAATTTTCTTGCTTTCTATTAATTTTTCAATGTTTTGCGTGGTTAAGATTTCCTCAACATTTTTAATAAACTGATTTAAGAAAGCTGTCTTTTTGGTCTTCGAATTCCAAGAAGCGGGTATCGCCTTTCTGAAGAAGCTATCCTTCTGTACTTCAATTGCCAGTTGTTCCAATAGCTGATATCCAATCAACGGAAACATTCCTAAAGTAATGTGAATTGAATTTTCATCAGTAGATTCTGCCTGATGATAAATGCCACGAGGAATATATAAAAAATGACCTTCTTGAAGCGTGAAACTATTTATCTCAACAAATGAATCATTTTGTCGCTTTTGAACTTCTAATTGATCACTTATTAAAGGAATATCTGATTCATAAACCTTCCATTTTTTACTTCCCTTTAGTTGAAGAATAAATACATCGTGCGAGTCAAAATGAATATCAAATCCACGGTTTTTAGCCGGAGTAAGGTATAAGTTTCCTTGAACTTCCATTTCAAGTTCAGACTCTAAGGCTCTGCAGAATGTATTTAAATGATCTTCTCTTCTATCCAAGCCATTCAAAATAAGTGAGTGTCCCTTCTTTATCAATTCTAAAACTTTATCAACATCTGCAATGGTATTTCGTCCTGTTTTAGCAACTTTTTGATACAAGGAATCATGAACTTTCTCCCCCTGTTTATAGATCATGATTTCCGGATAAGACAATTGATTGTACGTTAATATATGATCCAGAAAATCTACTTTGAAAGAATTAAAAACACTTGCTTCACTTCCAGCTTGGTGTAGCACTTCTTTTTCATAGTACTTTTCGAAAAATTCAGATACAGAAATTGGGAATAATAACTTCTCTAATTCTTTCATCTTACAAGGTATCAAAGTCTAAACGACTAATAGTGTATTTTGCTCCAGACTCTAAGTCCTTTTCAAGCAAGGTCTCTTCACCTGTTGACCAAACAATTTTAATTCTGGAAACTGATGTATACTTTCCTAAGCCAAACCAAACTATCGCTTCGTTAAACGATTGACTGCCTCCCCCTGCTAAAATTTCTTGCATTTGATGCTTGTCGTCACCATAGTAAATGTAAACTTTACTACCGATTCCGAAAGCGTTTCCAATTTGATCATTTAATTGAATGGCAAGACTATTATTACCTGAGTAATTGTTTCGGTATAGGATTGCAGGTCCAATTGCAGGAGGTAAAATGATGTCTAAATCGCCATCATTATCAAAGTCAAATTTACACCAAGCATGGGCGGGCATTTTCGAATCTAAGCCACTACTAGAAGAGTGATTTTTCATGGTTTTTCCTT
>CAJXFJ010000179.1 GCA_913052515.1 uncultured Flavobacteriales bacterium
AATTGAGCCGAAATCTACTGAAGAAGTTCAATCAGATTTAAAACGAATAGGGGTTTACAAGTACAATAAATTACCTATGTCAAATGCAGCTCTTGTTGTACTAGATGAGAACGGAAACCCAATTGATACAATTTATACTGATGGAAGTGGAAGATTTGAGTTTACCGTATTACAAACCGACTTAAATTATGGCTTAAGACCTTTGGACTTAGATGGTAATAATGACAATGTAGAAATTTATTTAACAGATCAAGCTGGTAATAGAATAAATACTACGGAAGATTCGAATGGAAACTTTGTATTTGTAAAGGAAGGGGAGGAACGTAAAGAAATTCCAGTTGCAGTAGAACGTAAACCAGTAAAACAAGAAGAAGTGAAAACTGATGCTTCATCATCAGCAAAAGTTTCGCAAAGTAGAGGATATTTTATTTCCGTAGCAGCATTTAGAAGCCTTGAAAGAGCGAAAATTGAAGCAGAAAACTTAAAAGAAAAAGGAGAATCGCCTCAAATTATAGCTAATCGAACTAATACATGGTATATTGTAGCTATAGATAGATATGAATCTTTGGAAGAAGCAATTCCGAATATGAAAAAAGCGAGAGAAAATGGTTATTCCAAATCATGGGTTTTAGTTAAACCATAAAAAAATAGTTCCATGAATAAAAAAAGGGCTTCAGAATTTCTGAAGCCCTTTTTTTTGTTTTTATAAATTAAACTCAAAATTCTTTTTTTATTCAAATATTGTTATATCTTGTAAGCGGAAAAAAAATGGAAGACAATTGAATATACTCTCATTCCAATTTAAGTTTACAAGCATTAAGTTGTGGAAAAACGTCTTTTTTCAATGATTTATGCAATTCAATATTTAAAATTAAAATCAATTAACCCTTAATTATTAATCAATTAAATTTTATGTTATGTTAGATCCATTTATCGGAGAAATATCAATGTTTGGAGGCAATTTTGCTCCAAGAAATTGGGCGTTTTGTAATGGTCAGCTATTAGCGATTTCATCAAATACTGCTCTCTTTTCAATCTTAGGAACTACCTATGGTGGTGATGGAAGAACTACTTTTGCATTGCCTGATTTAAGAGGTAGAGCAGCAATACATGCTGGCACGGGCCCTGGCTTAACCCCAAGGAATCTTGGAGCTCGGTTTGGAACAGAGACGAATGTGATGACTGTTGCACAAATGCCAAGTCATAATCATTTAGCATCAGGGACATTCCAATTAAATGCAGCCCGAAATCCACAGGATTCTTCAAATCCAGCAGGTAATTCTTTAGGAGCAGCTAGTATATATGATAGTGATATTGAGCCTAATGTTACATTAAAAGCAGGCTCTGTAACAGGAACGGTAAATGTTCTAAATAATGGAGGTGGACAACCTTTTAATAATATCCAACCAGTTGAAGTAATAAATTACATTATTGCTTTACAAGGTATTTTTCCTTCAAGAAATTAAAAGAAATCAAGTTTAACTTAAAAAAATAAAACTATGTCAGCAAACCCAAACTTAGGTGACATTTCGATGTTTGCCGGAAATTTTGCTCCAAGGGGCTGGGCTTTATGTAATGGGCAACTTTTACCTATTGCAGCAAATTCTGCCTTGTTTTCATTATTAGGTACGATATATGGAGGAGATGGAAGAACCACTTTTGCTTTACCGGATTTAAGGGGGAGAGCACCTATTCATATGGGACAAGGCCCAGGCTTAACATTTAGACGACAAGGTCAAAGATTCGGTACAGAGTATAACATTTTAAGCATTAACAATCTACCGTCACATAATCATTCCGCAACAGCTAGCTTGTCGCTAAACGCAGCGCGAAATCCGCAGGATTCTTCTAATCCCGCAGGTAATTCATTAGGGGCAGCAAATATTTACGATAGTGATGTCGATCCAAATGTTTCCTTAAAAGATAATTCAGTAACCGGAACAATTACCATAGGAAATACCGGAGGTCAACAAAGCATAAATAATATGCAGCCTGTAGGAGTAATTAATTATATAATTGCTTTGGTAGGAGTTTATCCTTCTAGGAATTAAATATTTCTATTACTTATTGAAAGGCGATAAATAATTTTATCTCCTTTTTTTATTTCAATTAAAGTTTTGAAGTGAACAATATTCAGTAAGCTTACCATTTGATTTAAAATCTATTTTAAGTTGGAAAAGAACTTGTATAAAACAGACTCCATTAGAGATTTAGGGGAATTTGATTTGTGTCAATTGCCTGAAAAAGTTAAATTATTATCTGATTCTGACTGGAATCAAAAAGAAGATTTTGACTTAAATTATAACAAAGGTAGAGGAGCATTAAAGCAAGTAAAGCACCTCACCTTAAGGTTTATAAACCGAAAAACAGAACCTTATCAATATCTTGAAGGCAAAAGGTGGAAAAATTGGAAGGAGATGCTTCTGCCCTTAATGACAAATATCGTTTCGCCATATGGGTATGAAAATCCGGTTTTTCCTAAAGTTATGTTTGCTAATTTGCCCGCAGGTAGTTTCATTCCTCCCCATATTGATGGAAATGAAAGGGGATATGTTCCACATAAAATTCATGTACCTATAGAGACAAATGAAAAATCTTATTTTTTTATTGAAAATAAGCGCTACCAGCTTGAAGTAGGAAAAGCTTATGAAGTGAATAATGGGTTAAGTCATGCAGTAGCAAACAAAGGAGTAACAGATAGAATTCATCTTATTTTTGAGTGTTTAGATTATGATATTCAACCGAAATCGACTCAAAATAGAATGAAAAGTTTAAGGTAAGTTTGAAAACTAAGACAAGCATTGCGATATGATGAATATCTCAAAATGATGCTTGTTGTAAAAAATAGAAAATGGGCTATTCTACACTTTTCGAAGAATTATCAAAGGATCAGTTTTTTACAACATACTATGAAAAGACCTTTTTACATCTAAAGAGAAAGAATCCTGATGTTTATGATTCCATTATAAACCAATTTGATATTGATAGCCTAATTCAAATTTATCTTGCCAAGTCTCCTTCACTCAAAGGAAAAATTGGTACGATAGATTCAATTCCCTTTGATTCGATATTTAATAAGTTTTTTCAGTTTATCAGTACATCAGGGCGTGTTAATCCGTTTGAGAATAAAGGTTCACTTGTTGTTGATCGAATTCAAAATTACTCTCCTAAGTTTTCAAGCTTTCTCTCAGAATTAAAGCAAGAGTTAGGGACATTTTTATCCGCTAACCTTTATCTTACTTCACCACTTTCGCAAACTCTTGAAGCTCACTACGACTTGCATGATGTAATTGTTTTACAACTATACGGTAGTAAAAAATGGACAATTGCTCCATCTGATCAATTGCCATCTAAACATGAAAATCACGACTTGAATCATTTACTTAAAGATCAAGGACAAAGTCTAGACCTAAAGCAAGGTGATTTGTTATATCTACCAAGAGGATTTGCACATAAAGCCATTGCTGGGAACAAGGGATCTTGTCACATAGCAATAGGTGTTTACGTAATAAAATATTTTCATTTACTAGAGTCTATGCTAGAAGAGGCTAAAATGAAGGTTTTTTTTAGAAGCTCAATTTCTAATCAAAAAGCTCATGCTAAACATGAAATAGATTTAGACTTGTTTGAAACTGAATTTAAACAGCTATTGAATGAAATGGACTGGAAACAGCAGTTGGAAAAGCAACAAAGTAAGTTTAAAGCACAATTCCAGCTTGAAAATGAAAGTGTTTATTCAGACTTTATTAATCAGAATCAATTGACTGATCAAAGCCTTCTTAAAAGAGTAAAAAATTTTAATGTGCTTGATGGAGATACAAAAGGCTTTATTAAATTATCCTATCTTGATAAAGAAATTAATTTCCCCTTCATTTTGAAGAATATACTACTTGAGATTTTGGAGAAAACTACTTTTCAAACAGTAGTATTAAATAGCGACATAAATAATACTCAGAAGTTAGCCATAGTAAAAAGACTGATTAAGCTAGGTATTGTTGAGATTATTGAATGAATTACTGCAAAACAGTTAATGGATTAAGCTGAATTAATCTTCCGTTTTGATTTAATGAACACTGTGCAGCTTCTAAAACTTTTATTATTTCAAGATCAAATCTAGCGGGAGACTTTGATGTTTCGCCGAATTTAAGAACTTGATAAAGCTCTGAAACTAAGTTGGCTAGTGGTTCGTCTTTTTCATAGGAAGGAAATGTTTCTTGCGATCGTTCTTCAACAACAATCTTATTTTGTAGCGAAGTATCATCAAAACGAATAGACCAGTTTGTACCATGAAATTCTATTAAACGTTTCTTTTTCATAGAATACCAAGAACATTCAAAATAGACCTCAATCTTGTTTTCGTAAAATATTGAAAGGCAGATTTTAGGTTTGTTTGGCTCGCCATTTAAAGAGACTTTAGTGGCTTTTACTGAAACTGGTCTTTCATTAAGCAAATAGTTGACTATAGCAAAATCATGTGAGGACAAATCCCAAATTTCACTTACATCTTCTCGAATAATACCGTTTCCTAATCTAGAGGAAAAAATTTGTTGAATAGAATCGTTTTCTTTAACTTCAATCAATTCTTTGATTTTGTTAACCTCTGCGGAATATAGGTAGGTGTAATCGGTAATCAAGTGTAAGTTTTTCTGCTTAGCCAAGGCCACTAATTCTTGAGCTTCATCATAAGACTCTGTCATGGGTTTTTCAACTAAACGTGCTTGTCATGAAGCAAAGCCTTTTTCGTTAATT
>CAJXFJ010000180.1 GCA_913052515.1 uncultured Flavobacteriales bacterium
TTTGTGGAATTGTGTACAAAAAAGAAAACTTTAGAACGTCTTCAAAGCATGGTAACTAATGGTAAAGTATTAAGAAATTAAAGATGAAAAAGATGGATGCATATATAGTTGCAGGATACAGAACTGCCGTTGGCAAAGCACCAAAAGGTTCTTTGCGTTTCACTCGCCCAGATGATTTAGCGGCAACCGTTATTAATCATTTAGTTGGTAGCGTTGATGGAATTAACCCTGAAGACATTGATGATGTGATCGTAGGTAATGCTACTCCGGAAGCAGAGCAGGGTTTAAATGTTGGCCGCTTAGTATCATTAATGGGCTTAAACCACATAAAAACGCCAGGAATGACGGTTAATCGTTATTGTTCTTCGGGTTTAGAAACCATTGCTATTGCTGATTCAAAAATCAAAAATGGCATGAATCAATGCATTATTGCAGGAGGAGTTGAATCCATGTCGCCCATAAGCATGGGAGGTTGGAGAATTGTTCCAAATGCAAAAGTTGCCAAAGACAACCCCACATATTATTGGGGTATGGGCCTTACGGCTGAAGCAGTGGCTCAACAGTACAAAGTGAGTCGTGAAGATCAAGATGAGTTTGCCTACAACTCACACATGAAAGCGATAAAAGCCAATGAAAATGGCACTTTTAAAGATGATATCGTGCCAGTAGAAGTGGAGCAAGTTTACATAGATGAAAACGGCAAAAAGCAAAAACGCACCTACACTTTCGATCAAGATGAAGGACCGAGAAAAGATACTTCTAAGGAAGTTTTAGCTAAGCTAAGACCAGTGTTTGATGCCAAAGGAAGTGTAACGGCTGGAAATGCTTCTCAAACCTCTGATGGTGCTGCCTTTGTTATGGTAGTTTCTGAAGAAATGGTAAAAAAGCTCAACTTAAAGCCCATTGCAAGATTAGTAAGTTATGCTACTGCAGGTGTAGATCCTAAAATCATGGGCATTGGGCCGGTTGAAGCCATTCCAAGAGCTTTGAAACAAGCAGGTATGAAATTGAATGACATTGATTTAATTGAACTGAATGAAGCTTTTGCTTCTCAATCTATTGCCGTTCGAAGAGAGTTGGACATTAATCCAGAGATTTTGAATGTAAATGGAGGTGCCATTGCTTTAGGTCATCCATTAGGTTGTACTGGAGCAAAACTGTCTGTTCAAATTTTCAATGAATTAAAAAGAAGAAACAAAAAATACGGAATGGTTACCATGTGCGTAGGAACTGGACAAGGTGCTGCCGGAATTTTTGAAATGTTGTAAAATGAATTACGCATTAATTAATAAATTAAAATAACACATAGTGACGAGTTCAAGTCTATCGACTCAACACTCAATACTCAATACTAAACACCATGGATTCAACTAAAAAAATCATTAAAGGCGGAGAGTTTCTAATTTCTGAAACAGAAGCAAAAGACATTTTTATACCTGAAGAGTTTGATGAAGAACAAGGCATGATTGCCCAGTCTAGTCAAGACTTTTTGGATCAAGAAGTTTATCCTAACATTGAGCGCATAGATGCGATGGAGGATGGTCTGATGGCAAACTTGATTACTCAAGCTGGAGAACTTGGTCTATGTGGAATTTCTGTACCAGAAGAATATGGTGGTTTCGGGAAAAACTTTGTAACCTCAATGCTCACTGCTGAAGTTACTGGAGCAGGATATTCTTTCGCCGTTGCACTTTCTGCTCATACAGGAATTGGTACACTTCCCATCTTATACTACGGAAACGAAGAACAAAAGCAGAAATATGTTCCCAAACTAGCTAGTGGGGAATGGAAAGGATGCTACTGTTTAACTGAACCTGGGTCTGGTTCTGATGCAAACTCTGGAAAAACAAAGGCGGTTTTATCAGAAGATGGCAAGCACTACATTTTGAATGGACAAAAGATGTGGATTACCAATGGTGGATTCGCTGATGTTTTAACGGTTTTTGCCAAAATTGATGATGATGAAAACCTTAGTGCTTTTATTTTAGAAAAAGACTACGATGGCATTACCATGAATCCCGAAGAGAAGAAAATGGGAATCAAAGGATCTTCTACCCGTCAAATCTTTTTTAATGATGTAAAAGTTCCTGTAGAAAATCTTTTAGGAGAAAGACAAGAAGGCTTTAAAATCGCTTTGAATATCCTAAACATTGGACGTGTAAAGTTAGCAGGTGCGGCTTTAGGAGCGGCAAAAGCGGCTATTGGACGTTCGGTAAATTATGCCAACGAAAGAGAGCAATTTGGTCGTTCGATTTCTAAGTATGGTGCTATCCGTCACAAATTAGCTGAGCAAGCGATTAAATGCTTTGCAACCGAATCTGCGCTATACCGTTTGAGTCAAAATATTGAAGATACTATTCAAGGTTTAATTGCAGAAGGAAAAGAAAAACAAGAAGCTACTTTAGCAGGATTAAGAGAATATGCTGCTGAATGCGCGATTTTAAAAGTTCATGGTTCTGAAACTTTAGATTATGTAGTAGACGAAGGTGTTCAGATTTATGGGGGAATGGGTTATTCAGCAGAAGCGGATATGGAAAGAGCTTACCGAGATGCACGAATTAACAGAATATTTGAAGGAACCAATGAAATTAACCGCATGTTGACGGTTGATATTATTTTGAAAAGAGCCTTGCAAGGAGAGCTTGATTTATTAGGTCCTGCTCAAAAAGTTGCTGATGAGTTAATGGAAATTCCAGATCTTGACTTTGATGATTCAGCAGATTTTGCCACTGAAAAAAGAGCTGTAAACAATTTTAAAAAGGCGGTTTTATTAACGGCGGGTGCTGCAGCAAAACAGCTCACAACTTCATTAGCAAAAGAGCAAGAAATCTTGATGAATATCGCCGACATTTCTATGGAAGCATACGTTTGTGAATCTATGATTTTACGCGTGGAGAAAATGAAAGCACTTGGAAAAGAGAACACACTTCAAACGGCAATGATGCAAACCTACATTTACGATGCAGCTGATCGCATTCATAAATGGGGAAAAGATGCCATTAATGCATTTGCAGAAGGAGACGAGCAAAGAGCGATGCTTATGGGCATTAAGCGCTTTTCAAAAGTTGAGCCTTTTAACAGCAAAGAAGCGAGACAAAAAATTGCAGAGAAAATGATCAATGAAAATAAGTATTGCTACTAGTTATTGATTTGCTTTGTTTGAAAGTCCTCTGCCTTTGGCAGGGGACTTTTTATTTATATTTAAAAAATGCAAAAACACCTATTAATCTTCTTGATAATTATCAGCTTTCTTGCTTGTAAAAATAAGTCACAGCAAAAAAGTGCTGCAAAAGTTTTATCCAAAGCTATAGCTTATGCAGGTGGAAAAAAGTTTGATAACTCTCAGATTTCATTTGATTTTAGAGATAAGCATTATGAAGTAAAACGATATAAAGCGGCTTGGATGATGAGTCGTTCCTTTCAGGAAGATTCAAATTTTATAAATGATGTCTATACTAAGGAAGGCTTTGAAAGGAAAGTAAACGAACAAAGGATAATTGTAGCTGACAGCATGGCTTTTAAATATATTGAATCTATTAACTCTGTCATTTATTTCGCGCTTCTTCCCTATAAGCTAAACGATGCTGCAGTTCAAAAAGAAAGATTAGGAAAAGAAGAAATTAAAGGAAAAGTTTATTTTAAAATTGGTGTTAGCTTCAAGAAAGAAGGTGGTGGAGAAGATTATCAGGATCTTTTTATTTATTGGTTTGATGTGCAAGATTACAGTTTGGATTATTTGGCCTATTCGTTTCAAGTTAATGGAGGTGGAATGCGATTTAGGAAAGCATACAACGAACGATTTGTACAAGGAATTCGTTTTGTTGATTATGTCAACTTTAAGCCAAAATCAAATCAAGTAAAACTAGAGACCCTCGGCCAATTATTTGTAAAAAACGAACTTGAAGAGTTATCGAAAATTGAATTAGACAATATTAAAGTCAACCTTTAATTAACGAATCAAAGTAAATGTCCCAACCAACACTTTGTCAACAACAACTTTATTAGAATATTCTAGTCGATAGATATAACTTCCTTGAGGCGAATTTTGCCCGTTTACCGTTCCATCCCATCCTTGTCCATGTACTGCAGTTTCAAAAACTTGTTCTCCCCAACGATTAAAAATGATGAATCTATAGCTGTTAAATTCACAATTTACCTTTGGCTTGAATAGCTCATTTAAGTAATCGGAGTTAGGAGAAAAAGCATTAGGTATAAAAACCCGACAATCACAATCTTCAGTAATTACATTCACAGTATCGCTTGCTGTTCCACAATCATTTTTTAATTCTACCCAATAGCTTCCAGAATCACTCACAGCTAATTGATTTGCAACAATACTATCTTGCCAAGTAATTTTACCTAAACTATTGAAAAAGGGATTAAGCCAAATTGTCTCTCCTATACACAAGGATTTGTCATCCCCTAGACTAATAGTAGGAGGACTTGCAGAACTTACCAATATACTGTCTCTCGCTTTACAGCCGTTTACTACCACTTCTACCCAATACAAACCTGTTTGGGTTACATGAAAGGTGGCTTGCGTAGAGTTATCATGCCAAATATAGCTTCCATTTGTAGTTGTTGCATCAAGCCAAAAATCTGCTTGACAAACTGAAGTATCATTCCCTAAATTAACCTTAGGAGGTGTTTTTAGAGAAATTATAATTGAATCCCGATCCACACAACCATTCAAATCTACTTCAACCCAATATAATCCTGCTTGCTGAACAGTATACGTTGGATTT
>CAJXFJ010000181.1 GCA_913052515.1 uncultured Flavobacteriales bacterium
CGCCAAATTCAAATTGAAAGTAAAAATCACATAAAATAAACTACATGGATTACGATGTAATTGTACTAGGAAGTGGACCAGGTGGCTACGTAGCTGCCATTCGTTCGGCTCAATTAGGATTGAAAACTGCAGTGGTAGAAAAAGAATCATTAGGCGGTGTTTGCTTAAACTGGGGCTGTATTCCTACCAAAGCTTTATTGAAAAGTGCAAACGTATTTGAATACATTCAGCATGCGCAAGATTATGGTATTGAAGTAAAAGACAGCAGTGTAAACTTTGATGGCATGGTAAAGCGAAGTAGAAAAGTTGCAGATGGCATGAGTAAAGGCGTTCAATTTTTAATGAAGAAAAATAAAATTGACGTAATCATGGGGACTGGTAAAGTAAAGCCAGGAAAGAAAATTGAAGTAACAGATGCCGATGGTAAAACCAAAGAAGTAGCTGGTAAAAACATCATCATTGCAACTGGTGGACGCTCTAGAGTATTACCAAACCTTCCACAAGATGGTAAGAAAATTATTGGCTACCGTGAAGCCATGACTTTGGAAAAAATGCCAAAGAAAATGGTTGTGGTTGGCTCTGGTGCTATTGGTGTTGAGTTTGCTTATTTCTACAACGCTATTGGTGTAGAGGTAACTATTGTAGAATACATGCCAAACATTGTACCAGTTGAAGATGAAGAAGTTTCTAAACAATTGGGAAGAAGCTTTAAGAAAAATGGCATTAAAATAATGACGGAAGCTGAAGTAACCGAGGTAGATACCAAAGGAAGCGGATGTAAAGTAAAAGTTAAAACCAAGAAAGGCGAAGAAACATTGGATTGTGATGTTGTACTTTCTGCTGTTGGCGTTGTAGCAAACATTGAAAACATTGGATTAGAAGACGTTGGCATTGCTACCGATAAAGGTAAAATCATGGTCGATGACTTTTACAAAACTAATATGGATGGCTATTACGCCATTGGTGATTGTGTACCTGGTCAAGCGTTGGCGCACGTTGCTTCTGCTGAAGGAATTATTTGTGTTGAGAAAATTGCTGGAGAGAATCCACAAGCATTGGACTACAACAACATTCCTGGATGTACGTATTGCTCACCTGAAATTGCTTCTGTTGGGTTTACTGAAAAGGCAGCCAAAGATGCAGGACATGAGATTAAAGTGGGTAAGTTCCCGTTTTCAGCATCAGGTAAAGCAAGTGCAGCAGGACATAAAGATGGTTTCGTTAAAGTTATTTACGATGCTAAATATGGAGAGTTACTCGGCGCTCACATGATTGGCGCAAATGTAACTGAAATGATTGCTGAAATTGTAGCAGCTCGCAAACTTGAAACAACTGGTCATGAATTGTTAAAAGCGGTTCACCCTCACCCAACAATGAGTGAAGCGGTAATGGAAGCAACAGCCGCTGCTTACGATGAAGTGATTCACTTATAATGTAAAAACAAAGTATTCAAAAGGCCGTTCTTTAATTTAGAACGGTCTTTTCTTTTTCTATGAAGAATTCATCCATTTCCAATTTCTTTTCCTTGGTAAAGTTTAGCCACACTTTGTTTGCTTTACCCTTTGCACTAATTGGCTACTTTCTCGCCATCGAGTTTTCGATTTATTCATTTGATTGGTTGCTATTGGTGAAAGTTATCTTGTGTATGGTATTCGCCCGTAGTGCGGCAATGGCCTTTAATCGATACATTGACCGAGATATTGACAAAGCCAATGAAAGAACAGCGGAAGTTCGGGAAATACCTAGAGGTGCAATTCGTCCAAAGTCTGCTTTGATTTTTGTGATTGTAAATGCCCTTTTATTTGTCTTGACGACTTATTTTATCAACTCCATTTGTTTTTACCTCTCTCCTATTGCTCTTATAGTTATTTTGGGCTATAGCTACACCAAGCGATTTACTTCACTTTGTCACCTTATCTTAGGATTAGGCTTATCCTTAGCACCCATTGGAGCTTATTTAGCGGTAGTAGGTAGCTTTGCTTGGTTGCCTTTGTATTTTTCATTTGCAGTTTTCTTTTGGGTTTCTGGCTTTGACATGATTTATGCGCTTCAAGATGAAGGATTTGACCGTAAAATGAGTTTACACTCAATTCCTGTATTGCTTGGTGCAAAAGGAGCACTGTATTTGTCTACTTTTTTTCACTTACTAAGTGCCATGTTTATTCTTTGGGCTACCCTTCAAGCCAAAGGAAATTGGATTTTTTGGACCGGAAGTATCCTCTTTATAACTCTTTTAGCCTATCAACATACTTTGGTGAAGCACAATGACTTATCGAAAGTAAACCTCGCCTTCTTCACCACTAATGGAGTGGCTAGTGTTATCTTTTCTATCTTTGTTATTGTGAGCTTTTACCTCAGTTAGTCATGTTTACAACAAGCCCAATACAAGCCTTACAACGTTTAAGCAATCCAGTATTAGATTTTTTAATGGAGCTTATCTCCTTTCTTGGAATAGCCCCAATAATTATGTTGATTTCTTTGATTTTGCTTTATGGAATCAGCTTTAAAAGAGGCTTGGTGTTAATAAACATAGTTGGTTGGACAGCCCTCTTTACATTTTTCTTAAAAGAACAAATTGACTTTCCTAGACCAACCGACGTAGATCCAAGCATTGTTAGTCATTACGACCCTACAGATGCAGATTTATCAGATATAAAACCTACTGCATTCTGGGAAATTTTTAGTGAAGAATTACTTGTACAAACCCGAAACGATACATTTGTTCGTTATGGTTTTCCTTCAGGTCACACATCCGTGCAAACAGCCTTTTGGCTAAGCCTCATGTTTTTATTTCGAAAAAGATGGATTAAAACTTTAGGTATTTGTATGATTGTGCTCACTGCTATTTCTAGAATGTATTTAGGCAATCACTTTTTAGGAGATGTGTTGGCAGGCTTTGCTCTGGGTAGTTTGATAAGCTTTTTCTTGATATTATTAACTAGAAAAAGTAACTATTTAGAAAAGCGCACACATGATTATAAAAGCTTAAGTATATTATGGATCCCTGGAATTATGCTCCCATTTGCAAGCGTTCTTCCAATATGGATTGCCGCTAGTTTAATTGGATCCAATTTGGCTTCTATTCTCATTATTCTTCTGCGAAATTTTCCGGTGTTTCATGTTATTTATTGGAAACGCATAAGTGCATTCTTCATTTGTTTGTTACTATTTACCTTGGCGCTACTCTCGAATGAATTTGTGAACTTCAATTCTTTAGCTGTTTTAGAATTACTCTTTTCCTCAACTGCTTACTTTTTAGCCGTTTATGGAGGACTATGGATTTGTCATTTATTGGGCTTTATCCGATTCAGACAAGGCTGATTCTAGTATTTGTTGAAGTACCTCTTGAGAATATCCCAATCGATAAAGAAAATACAGTTTGTAATACAAAAATTGCAACTTAAAGCGTCCATGTTTTAAGTATTTACGGGCAGATGTGATTAAGAATGCATCTAATTTTTTTATTTTAGAAACTTTTCGAATTCTGCGTATAAAATCTTGATCTTCTAATAAAATCATCTTTTCGTTAAAGCCACCTAGCTTGTGAAATAATGTGGCCTTGACAAGCAAGCCTTGGTCACCGAATTGAAAAATAAGACTACGAAATCGGCTAAAAAAGGCTTGCAAAGCTAACCACCAATGTTCGTCATCAAACTTTAATTTAAAGTTAGCGGCCGCATTTTTTGATTGTATAAACCGTAAAACTTTAGCTTCCACGTTTTTACTAAGTTGGGTATCAGCATGAATAAAAAACAGATAAGGGGATTTCGCTTTTTGGGCCGCTAAATTCATTTGTAAGGCCCTACCCTTTGAAGCAGTAATGACATTTGCTCCAAATTCTTTGGCAATAGAAACGGTAGTATCACAACTCCCGCCATCAACTATGAGAATTTCAATATCAATATTCCATTTTTGTAACTGTTGCAGAAGTTTAGGTAAAAACTCCTCCTCATTTAATGTAGGAATAACTACCGAAAGTGCAGGCATTAATCCTCTTCTTTAGTTGCTTTGCTATCTTTTCCAAAATAGCGTCGCCATAACTCATTGAAGGTATCAAACTCTTCCCTATAAAAAAGACCAACTCCTTGGGTGTATGGGCTAACTGTTTGCAATAAGTTGTTATTGACTGAGCGATTAAATCCACTTACTCTTAATCTACCATCTTTGCTAAGCTTGTATTCAACCGTAAACTCTCCTACAAAATTAGCTTGATTATTGTCGGCAATCTGATTGTTGTTTGAATACCCCAAATTACCATCCAACACCAATCGATCTGAAAATAGCTCTGTAGATAATGAAAAATCAAACTCATCGCTGGTATATTGATTTCCTTGTCGGTAATTCACACCTACATCAAATTGATCACTAATTCGAGAAAGCCAATTACTCATTTGATTGGAAAGCATTTCATAACCATTATTAATACCAGTTGCACCGGTAGTGGCAGAACCACCTGAACTGCTAGAAGGAGGTACAAATCGATTTAAGAAGAGCAATCCAAATACTTGCTGGTTCATTTCTTGCTCATTCACATCATTTTGATTGACATATAAAATACTACGTAAACGTTGTTTAACAGATTCATCGGCATTGGGTAATTCAATATCAAAACTAACATCTGGAGAAAGAAGATAATTGGTCATGTGAAGCTCTAACTCAACAGGTGATCTACGCTTAAATGTAGAAACGGTATCTTCAGGCATTAAGTCAGCCAAGGGAGCTCTTAAGCTGTAAATAGCATTC
>CAJXFJ010000182.1 GCA_913052515.1 uncultured Flavobacteriales bacterium
GCCACTAATTCTTGAGCTTCATCATAAGACTCTGTCATGGGTTTTTCAACTAAAACGTGCTTGTCATGAAGCAAAGCCTTTTTCGTTAATTCATAATGCGTATTTACAGGTGTTGCGATTACAACCAATTCAATGGTATGATCGTTTAGAAGCTCATCCGTCTTTTTAATTGTTTTTAGATTTGAATATAAAGCATTTACTTCTTCTAGTCTGATTGGATTAAGATCGGCTACTTTTACTAATTGAAAACTTTCTGAAGAATTGAAATTTCGAATTAAATTTTTGCCCCAGTATCCACAACCAATTAAACCAACCTTCATTTTTTAAAGACTTAGAAATTAAACAATATGATTAAAATCACGTGATATTACTTGTTGTTTGACTTTTCTTTTAAAAAGATTGTAGCTAAGAATCAACTTAGGAATATCCACAAAAGCTTGCTTCACAATTTTATAAGACGCCCCTGTACTTTTGCTATTTATATTTTGATGATAGCTTGACTTCACTTCAATAGCAGTTTTTCCGAGATAGCTAAGTTTAGCACAAATTTCTGATTCAACTAAAGAGCTTTTCACTTTCAAGTTCAACCCTTTAAGATGTTTTGTTTTGTAGGCATTGGTATAATTTACATCTTTTAAATTTAAGCCCAGAAATAGATAGTTAATCAATCGATTAACTAAAGAAAGTAACTTCCTCTGCTGATTGTAGAGATGATTTTCAGCTCGATAGAAAGAGATATAGGAATCATTTGGAATATGCTTGAAAGGAATTAGCTCTTTAACGTCAAACTGTCCATCTCCCGATACCATTACTACGTTCTCCATGCACGCATTTTGATAGCCAGAATGCAAGGCTGCTCCAATTCCTTTATTCACTTTATGTTTAATGTAAACTATATCTTGATTTAACTCTTGTAATTTCAGAATGATCGCATCCGAATCATCTGTACTTCCATCATTCACAATTACGATTTGACGATCTTTTGTAGAAATTTTGTCAAGCACATTTAATGACTCTGTAACAACCCTTTTAATGCTATTTGCTTCATTGTAGCACAAAATAATAATAGACCAACTTTGAGTTGCTTTTTGAGTCATATTCACTTTCAAAATTGCACATCTGTAGGTGTGATACACTACCTAGCGATGCTCCAATTGTTTAATTGTGGCCAAATTATGAAAAGGCTTTTTTAACATCTACTTTTCTTACTTAATATTGGCCTTGTAATGAAAAGTAAATTTAAACAGCAATTAAGGGTTTTTCTATATATCCCATTTCTACTGCTTGCATTAGGTTGGATGTTTTCTTATCCAACAAATTCTTTCTTATTTGCCATTGCAATAGTTCTTTTACCATTAGGTGCCTTTGCAACGTCAAGAGTTGGTAAGTCAGGTATAAACATAGTATTGCTGATTAGTTTTACGCTTTATGCCTACTTGTTCGGCGAAGCATTTACCTATTTTAAAAGTCCCTACTTAAATACTTCTGGCTTTAATAAAAAGAGTACAAAATTTGATCCTGTTAGAGGATATCGTTGGCTAGATAAAGACATCCGATATTTTAAGAATAGAATGGGAGAAGTGGTATTTGATAACCAATTCCATCCAAATAATAGGGGATGGATTATGAAACAAGACTATAGCTATAAAAAAAGTGATTCAACTACCAAAAGATGGATGATCTTGGGTGATTCATTTGTTGCCGGGATTATGTTGAAAGATAACTTGCCTGATAGAATGCAAGAGTTGATTAACGATTCAATTGGAAAAGAGAAATTGGAAATATATTCTTTTGGAGTTGATGGTGGGGGAATTATGAATTGGTATAATATTTTGTTTAAAGAAATTATTCCAAATTATGAGTTTGATGGAATCATTATAGCCCCTTATTCCGATAATTTGTATCGCGATTTTATGGTGATGTTGATTGATAATAATGGCTATATGGGTAGAATTGATTCCGTAGACTTTTCTGACAATCGAATTGATGTAAAGGCTTTTAAGGCGATTAAACCATTTGATAATGTGTATTCCGATGAAAAGATAGATTATTTTAAAACCCAGCCTTTTAAACCGTTTGATTGGCCCTTCAAAAGACAGACTAAAATTTTTTTTAAGAATCTTAGACATCAAAGTAAAACCAATGATTCCAAAGTCATTGCTTCTATTGATCAGCTAAAAAGGAAAGTGGGTGATAAGCGTTTTACTCAATTAGACTCTATGATTTCTTGGTGCAAAAGCAATCAAAAAGAATTAATCTTAGCCTCTATACCATTCATATGGGAGCTTAAGGCTCTGCAAGAAGGAGTTAAAAGCAGCCATCAAGCTGAAATGGATATTCTTGCAGATGCGTATAAACTCAACTATTTTGATGGCTACCAAGTTTTTGATGAGTTAAGTGAAGAAGAGCTTAATGATCATTGGTTGCGCTATGATGGACATTGGAACCAAAAAGGCTCGGATAAATATGCTGCTGACTTCTCAAACTACCTAATCAATCTTTATGAAGAATAGAGTAGTAAAATTGCCTTTGAATTTTAAGTCTTTTCATTAAACCATAAAGTACTAATAGGTATGTCAAACAAAGTGATTGTAAATGGAAGGGAAACAGACTTAAAAATGACCATTTGTACAAGATGTGTTCAGGATTCAACTGTGCCGGGAATTTCTTTTGATCGCAAGGGCGTTTGCAACTTTTGTGATTTACACGATAAAATGACTCAACTATTTCCCAATGATGAAAGGGGAGAAGCTTATTTAAAAGAGTTCTTTACAAAGTTAAAGCAGCAAAACAAACATAAAAAATACGACTGTGTTGTTGGAATAAGTGGCGGTAGAGATAGTACTTATCTCATTTATAAAATAGTTAAAGATTGGAAGTTGAGACCTTTGGCCGTTCATTTTAATGATGGTTTTGATAATCCTGTTGCTGGTGAAAACATGCTTAAAGCAGTAAAGAAGTTAGGGGTAGAATTAAGAACCATTACATCTGATTGGAGAGAAGCAAAAGATTTGAAGATTTCCTTTTTAAAAGCTTCCACTCCTGATCTTAATTTAGGGACAGACATTGGAATTGCATCTTCATTGTATGGAGTTGCCCATAAAGAAAAAATCAACTGCATTTTAATTGGACAATCCTTTCGAACAGAAGGTGTAAAACCCTTATCATGGTCATATTTTGATGGAGATTATTTAAGGAATGTTCAAAGAAAGTTTGGCACTGTAAAGTTAAGACCTTGGAAGCCCGATCAGCCTAATTTTAATCTTGGGATAAAAGAAATGTTTTACTATTCGGTTATAAAAGGTATTAAAACCTTAACTCCTTTCTATTACCACAATTATGTGAGAGCTGAAGCTGAAACGATAATAAAAAATGAATTGGATTGGGTGTATCCAGGTGCGCATTACTTTGATGATTTGTACCACAGTTTGATTAAGTATGTTCACAGGTTAAAGTTTAATATTGACCTTAACATGAATAGTGATTCGGCACTGGTTAGAAGCAGACAATTAGATCGTCAAGTAGCCTTGGAAAGAGCTCACAGTATTTATAAAATTGAACAAGACGACATAATAGAATTGTGTATTAAAAGATTGGGTATAAGTAGAGCGGATTTTGATCGTTACTTAGCCCATCCACCGAAAACTTTCAGAGATTATAAGACGAGTTATAACTATATTCGAATGGCCAAGCTGCCTATTTATATCATGTCGAGATTAGATCTGATTCCCAAGGTAGCTTACGACAAATACTTTAATTGCGGAGAATAGCATGTACATTTTAGGGATAAACGGAGGAGTAAGGGCAGGCTATCAAGATGTATCGGCTGCCTTAATAAAAGATGGAGAAGTGGTTTACGCCATTGCAGAAGAAAGGTTAAATCGTAGAAAACATTCTGCTGGACAGCTTCCCTTTTTAAGTATAAAGGCGGCGCTTGATTTTGCTCAAATCTCGATGAAAGATGTTTCTTATGTTGCTACCCATGGCAGCACATGGGGAGAAGCTTATGAAAAAGTAGTTGAGGAATATTTAAAATACGCTTTTGGATATAGTCCTAAAATAGTTAGAATTTATCATCATTTAGCGCATGCCGCTTCAGCTTATTATGGTTCAGGCTTTAATGAAGCTATGGTGCTAAGTATAGATGCTTCTGGAGATGGTATTTCACTACAAAAAGCAATTGGTAAGGATGGAAAAATTGAAATAATAGAACAAGAAGATAGGACAAACAGCCTAGGAATATTTTATTCTATCATGACTCAGTTTTGTGGTTTTACCAGAGATACGGATGAGTATAAGTTGATGGGATTAGCTCCTTATGGAGACGCAAGCAATGTAGACTTAAGTGAAGTCTTAAGAATCGAGGAGAGTAATTTCATGCTGAATAATAGTTTTTTAAAAGAGATAAAAGCTGGCGCCCCTCAAGGTTCTAGGCAACAAGCAGCGTACAGTAGTCGATTGGTCTCACTTTTAGGAAATCCTAGAATTGCCACTGAACCCATTACTCAGTATTATAAAGATGTAGCAGCAGCTGCACAAAAGCGTTTGTGTGAAGCCATTTTAACCACAATTACTCAGTTTTACAAGCAAACAGGTATTAGAAAAGTTTGTATGGCAGGCGGAGTCGCGCTCAACTGTGAGGTAAATCGTTATATACAAAACCTCAATTTTGTGGATGAACTTTTTGTTCAACCTGCTAGTGGAGATGATGGAATAAGCTTAGGTGCCGCTTGGTATATTTCC
>CAJXFJ010000183.1 GCA_913052515.1 uncultured Flavobacteriales bacterium
ACCACCAGCAAGGCATCCCATTTTATGGTATATATGGTTTGAGCATCGGCTTCCCAACTTTATCAACAAAGGACATTTTGACTTATTTCTTTCTCCTGAAGGTTGGATTTCTCCACGATTAAATTGCCCTTCCTTAGGAGTAATTCACGATTTAAACTTCGTCCATTCTCCTGAGAATATCATTTATTCTCATCGTAAGTATTTGGAAATCTTTTTTCCAAAGTTTGCTAAAAGAGCTAATCGAATTGCAACTGTTTCCGAATATTCGAAAAAAGACATTACTGAAACATATGGTATTAAATCAAACCAAATTGATGTTGTTTATAATGGAGCAAATCAAATTTTTCAACCCATAGATTCGATTACAAAAAAAACAATACAAGAAGACTTTAGTCAAGGTCAACCCTATTTTATATTCATTGGAACCTTACATCCTAGAAAAAATTTGGAGAACCTTTTTATCGCTTTTAATGAGTTCAAGAAAAAGACAAAAAGTGATATTAAACTTTTGATTGTTGGAAATAAAAAATGGTGGCCAAATTCACTGGAAAATACATATCAAAATCTTGAACATAAAACCGATATTATATTCTGTGGACGCCAAAGTGATGAAATGCTCGCAAAGCTATTAGGAGGCGCAGAAGCTTTAACCTATTTGCCCTTTTTTGAAGGATTTGGCATTCCGATACTTGAGGCTTTTCAAGCAGAGGTTCCTGTAATAACATCTAATACCACTTCTATGCCTGAAGTCGCTAAGGGTGGAGCAATATTATGTAATCCAACAGATGTAAAAGCAATTTCTGATGCAATGTTAGAGATTCTTGAAGACAAAACGCTTCGTAAAAAGCTAATTGAAATAGGAAATCAAAGAGCGCAAGATTTCTCTTGGAAGAAAACCGCTGATTTACTTTGGGACAGCATGCTTAAAACCATAAACCAAAAAGGTGACTAGGTTAAAAAACTTCTTTCAAAAAAACACCATAGAAGTTGGCTGCGATGAAGCTGGACGTGGTTGCTTGGCGGGCCCAGTATTTGCTGCTGCTGTTATACTTGACCCTAAAAAACCAAACAGTAAACTTAATGACTCAAAAAAACTAAGCCCAAAGAAAAGAGCAGAGTTAAAAAACTGGATTGAGGAAAATGCTATAGCATGGGCTGTTGGACAAGTATCTCCTAAAGAAATTGATCAAATAAACATCTTGAACGCGTCTTTTTTAGCCATGCACAGAGCCATTGACCAACTCAGTTCCACTTTTGATCTAATTTTAGTTGATGGCAATCGTTTTAAACCTTATGGAAAGGTAAAGCACCATTGTATAATTAAAGGCGATGCTAAATATAAATGCATAGCTGCGGCATCAATCTTAGCTAAAACCTATAGAGATGATTATATGACTTCTCTAAACAAAAAACATCCAGAATATCAATGGATTCAAAACTTTGGGTACCCGACTAAAAAGCACCGTGAAGCCATTAAATTGCATGGGCCAACTGAGTATCATCGAAAGAGCTTTAAACTTTTACCAGACCAGTTAGAACTTAATTTTTAAGAATAAACTATATTTAACATTTACAAACTACCTCAAAATCAATGAAAACATTACTAACCAAAATTTTGGTAGTCTTATTTTTTAGCATATTCTTTTATGCCTGCACAGAAGACTATTTTGAATTCGACAAGATTACTACAGAAGATTGGAGACCTGAACTGGCCTTTCCGCTTGTAAATTCCAACTTAACACTAGAAGATATTGTGCTAAGTGAAGACACCGTTGGACTAATCCAAGAAGATCCAAATAGTAAAATATTACAAGTCATTTATGATGGACAAGTTTTTTCGACTAAAGGAAGCTCTGTAATTAATTTGCCTAACTTAAATTTTACGGAAACACTTGATACCATTTTCCCTCCTGCAAGTGGACAAACGATTACAATTAATAGAAATGAAGAAATTGATTTTAATACCAGCTTTGAAGTTGACTCCATCCAACTAAACAATGGCAACTTTGCTTTAACACTTGAGAATGAGTACCGTCACAACATAGTAGTAGACTTGAGATTCCCTGGATTTAGAGCGGCTAATGGTCAAGTCTTAACTCAAAGTTTTAATTTACCTGCTCGTTCAGGCTCTTCTCCTGTGGTAAGATCTACAGTTACAAACCTTCAAGACTATACCATTGATATGACTTATGGAAGTCAGAATCATAGTACAATTCCCGTTGAAATTACCATGACCATTAATACCATACCAGGTAATGGTGGCAATGTTGGCGAAGAATTGAGTATTCGAGGTGATTTGAGAAACTTAGATTTTAAAAACTTTACGGGTTATATCGGTCAAGAAATTTTAGATCTAGAAATTGATACGGTATATGTTAGCCTATTTAGAAATTTCATTTCAGGTAGAATCTATTTGAGTAATCCATTTTTAGATATTACCATTTTTAATGGATACGGTACTCCTATCAATTTGGAATTCCAGACTTTAAAGTCTAGAAATGAAAACCATAAGGACCCAAACCAAAGAGAAATTGACATTAACCTACCTAATAATCCTCAAGTATTAAATTATTCGAATGGATTTGGCATTGATAGCACTCCAATTATTATTGACCGAAATAATCCAATGAATAGCAATATTGGAGATGTGATTTCTTCACTTCCGAGGGAAATAGTTTATGATGCAAAAGCTGTATTTAACCAAGGAAACAATGGGGCAATTCGAAATTACATATCTGACAATAGCACCATCGGCCTCGATGTATTTCTTCGAATTCCATTTGAGGGATTTGTACAAGATTTTACTTTAGTGGATACGATGGACCTATCTTTTGATGGTGTCGATGAATTGGAAAAAGGTTTGCTAAGAGTAAAAGCAACAAACTCCTTCCCAATAGATGCAAAACTTCAAGTCATTTTTACAGATAAGAGCTATAATGCCATAGACTCTTTATTTGGAAATGGACCTGAGGCACTATTTGCTGCAGGTACAAACAACCAACCGACTACCGGAACCAAAGACTTTGTAATTGACCGAGAGCGATTAGAAGCTATTGCAGCTGGAGATAAAATATTATTGAGAGCTATTTTAGATACTAGAAACGCGCATTTACCATTACCCGACACGGTAAGTTTTACGAATTCAAATAGGCTTGAAGTTTCTATTGGCCTTAAAGGAACAATTTTAATCGACTAGCCATGAGAACAAAGATATTTACACTACTACTTTTCGTTTCTTCATTGGGTGTTTATGCTCAACAAGACCTAACACTTCATAACCTAGATGAAATCCCTCAATCAACCTATAGCAATCCTTCGAATCGATTCAATGGCAATTGGTATTTGGGATTACCTGGTATTTCTTCTAATTACTTAAGTTTTAGCAATAGTGGTTTTGCCTATTCTGATGCCATACGTAAAAGAGGTGATTCATTACTATTAGATTTTAATGCGCTTATAAATGAATTAGAGGATGACAATTACCTTTCATTTAATACCAAAATTGACTTACTATCTTTTGGATTTTCGATAGGAGATAAAACACAAATCACAGTTAATGTCTCAGAAGTAGCTTCTTTTAAACTTTCCTATCCAAAAGACTTTGTCAGTTTTATTTATCGAGGCAATGCTTCTTTTAATGATAATACAGCAGACCTTGATGGAATTGGTATTAACATGATTCATTATCGAGAATATGCCGTTGGACTTTCCCAGCAGTTAACACAACGCTTAAGAATTGGAGCGCGAGCCAAGTATTTGTATGGAATGGAAAATATTTATTCTCGCAAAACAGACATTAGTTTACATACAGATCCAGAAACATTTGCCATTACAACCCAAGCAGACATTGAAATAAACACTGCCGGTCTTGATGATGTAGATTTTGATGATGAAGGTTCTTCGAATTATTTAACCGGAAGAGCTAACACTGGTTATGGTTTAGATTTAGGAGCAAATTATGATTTAAATGAAAAACTAAGTTTCAACGCAAGTATTCTTGATTTAGGATTCATCAATTGGAATGATTACACATCTTCATACAAGAGTAAAGGAAATTTCAACTACAGTGGAATTGAGATAAATGCCTTTGGAGATGAAGACACTACAAGTGATGAAACTTCTTTTGATCGTGTAGCTGACTCCTTAGAAGAAGCCTTTCAAATTGATACCTCAAAAGGCGGGTATACCGCGCCATTAACAGCGCGTTTTCTTGTGGGTGCCAATTACCGATTTAATGAGAGAAGCTTTGGTGGGGCCATATTTCAATCTGAAGTATTTCAAAGCAAACTGAAACCCTCCTTTACCTTACACTTCAATCGAAAAATGACTAAGTGGATCACATTAGCAGCATCTTGCAGCTACATTAATCGAAGTATAAACAATGTTGGCTTTGGTTTAAATATAAATCCTGGTCCAGTACAGTTGTATATTGTTAGTGACAATGTGCTAGGTGCATTTAGGCCACAACACACCAGACATTTGCAGTTAAGATTTGGTATTAACTTTATTTTCGGAAGTGAGAAATCAAAAGAGCTGAGAACAACCTATAAAGGTGCAATTGGCGACCCTGATAAGAAAAAAGGAGCTGATGTTAATACTAAAAAAGAAGAGAGTGACGGAAATGAAGAAACAGACTAAGCTCTTAATAATCGCACAAAAAAAGGGGAAGTTTTAGCTTCCCCTTTTTTTATATTGTAACTTTTTGCTATTACTTTTTAGCTGCAG
>CAJXFJ010000184.1 GCA_913052515.1 uncultured Flavobacteriales bacterium
ACCAATGAAAGAAATAATTCCTGCCATTGAAATAAATGAGGCAGCACTCATCCAGTCAGCCGCAGTGGCCAAACCGTTTGCTAAAGGTGAAACTCCCCCACCTGCTACGTAGAAATCTTTGGTCGATCCAGCTTTCGACCAAATGGCAATACCAATGTAAAGGGCAAAAGTGATTCCTACTAATATATATGTCCAAGTTAAAATATCCATTTTCTTAAGTTTTTAATTATTCATCATCTAAATTGTACTTGTGATCGAGCTTGTTCATGAGGCGAACGTATACGAAGATTAAAATCACGAATACGTAAATAGAGCCTTGCTGAGCAAACCAAAATCCAAGTTTGAATCCACCTAAGTGAATGGTGTTTAATTGATCGACTAATACTATGCCGAAGACATAGGAAACGAGAAACCAAATACCCAACAAAATGGCAAGGTATCTCAGGTTTTCTCTCCAGTATTTATGTGCTGTTTTTAAATCCATGGGTTTGTTTTTAAAAGGTTAAGGACTATAAATAAATCATTGCTTGAAAGGTGATTTCACTTCTTCTTTCAAGATCATTGGGATTTGTAAAATCTGGTCGTGAACGATAATTCAAGGTGAGTTTTGAATTATGTCCATCGATATAAAAATTTGCTCCTACATCAAACACACTTACAGGAACTTCATCTCCATTTGAATCTTGAACTCCTTCAAACATGGAGTAAGAACTAGCCGCATAAGGTTGTACTCTTACTTTTTCAGAAAAATCAGGAAGTAAATAACCTAGCTGGCTGTATACAATTTGACCGGTACCTAAAACTGGGTAAGCGTTTCCTCTTAAACTACTATTAATTGTAGACCCGTCAGATGGATTTAAGATACCAATATTTCTAACATTGTTAGGACCAAAGTCATAATTATAATAAGCTAGATAGGCAGTTAAAGCCGTTTTCTTTTCCTCATTAAGTGGCAAGTCCAAAAATACATCTGCTGAAAACAAAGCGATATCGGCGTAAGAAGTATCAGAAGAAGCTGTTTGATACCACATTCCATCATTATTATAATGAAACCCTGCACCAACATTAAATATCTTTTTAGTACCTAAGTAAGTACCAACTGCATAAGGCAGCAAATTTGATTCTTGATCTTTAAACTGATACATGAAATAACCAGTATAAATTTTATTGTTATTTGCCGGATTATAATTAGAACGTTCAACTGCAATGGCTTGAGAAGTATTTGTTTTAAAAGCATCATTCATAGCTAGTCGATAATCTAATTTACCGAGCTTACCTTTTAAAAAGATGCCTAAATGACGAGCAAATTGATCGGTAGCTTCGATGGTTGACCAATTTGAAATAGGAGCATCATAGGTCATAAAGTTCAAAGTAGAGGCATTGGTCATTCGTGATAGACCATTCCAATAGTGCAAACCTGTACCAATATGTAATTTATCCCCAAAAACTTTATAATCAACCCATGCATCATGCATGTATAGTTGCGGTTTCTTTCCATCCGTTCCTAAATACCCTCCACTAATTGCATTCTGGTTATTTATACCAAAATGGGTAACAATTAAAAAACGATCACTAATTTGTGAAAACATCAGGAATCGTGACCTTCTTAATCCTACATCAAATGTTTGGTCTTGTTTTTCTCCTAAACGCGTACTTCCTTCGTTGTTCTGATTATACCTTGCCCATACTTGATGCCAAGTAATCAATCGAAAGTATTTAGAACCATCTTCGTTTAGTTTAACTTTTAAGCCGCCACTATAGTTTGCAGATCCTTGTGAGTAAGAAAAACTACAAATGGCTAAAGAAGCGAGAGCAGAGAGCAATATTTTCTTCATAGTAGTAGAGTTGAATTATTAGAACTTTTTGATTGATCCGAATTGAATTCGAATGATTCAAATTGAGTTTAAAAAAATCAATCCAATGACATCTACTATCTTTATTTGCTAACTATATAGTTTTATTCCTTAAATCGTTCCCATTTAATTGTCATAAACTTATCGCCAAGCTCGGTAATAATAATACCTGCACCCGATATATTATCTTTCTTTTTCATAAAGTCTATCAATTCTTCATGACTTAATATTCGATAAGTCGGATGGTAGTACAAGTTTTCAGGTCGCTTAATTTTGTACTTTCTGACCCAATTCATAACCGAGACATGGCTCACACCAAGAATTCGTTCTATTTCACGATAGCTTACACCTTCAACATATAACTGAATTGCCTTCGTAACATAGTAATTATCTATATTCTTTCCCAGTTTGTCTACTGTAAAATAATAGTTACAATCTTTGCATTTATAACGCTGTCTGTGGTTAACTACACCACTCTTAATCACTGATTTACTATCACATTTGGGACACTTTTTCACTTAACTATATTTATTTTGCATAAATATATCAATTTAGCAAATAAATAACTAGAGGATATTCATAAAACTAGCTAGAAGGCCTCTGCAATTCCTAAATAGAAATTGTTAGCATGTTCATTTCCAAATCCATGTGCAAAATCGATACGAATATTTAGATTTTCACTTTTTACAATTTTCAAGCGCAGTCCTGTACCTAATGAAGCCTTTAAATCCATAAGTTGAGGAACTTCATTTTCTGCAAGCACACTTCCTAACCCACCAAAAAACACAAATCCAATTCTTTCAAAAGTTTGCCACCGATACTCAACTTGTGAAAAGTAGGTAAAACGGTCAGTAAAGCGTCCTTCTTGAAAACCACGAAGCAATTCATCACCGCCCAAACTTGGCATATCTAGCAAGGGTGGATTTCCCCAAGAAAGTTGTGTAAAAAGTTCAAAAGCTATAACATTGAGTTTATTCGGATTTAATTGATGATAATTTCGAAAATTAGCTTTTGTAAGCATGTAGTTTTGATCACTTCCAAAAGCTTTGTCGTAAAAGCCATGTGTAAATTCAAAAAACACTCCATGCAAAGCATTGAGTACATTATCTCGACTATCTAAAGTTGCAGCCAACTCAATCCCCATCGAATAGTTGTTTAAAGAATCTCTTAGACCTTGATAAGACTGTTTTGGAAGTTCTGCATTCTTAATTTTAGCATTCTGTGTAAAAAAGCTTCTTATTCCACCACCAAGAAAAAAGTAGTTGTGCACCTTTCTCAACAACAAGGGTTCAATTAAAAATCGATTAAAACTGACTTCAATTTTATCTTTCGTTAAGGTTTCATTACCTAAACCGAAGTAACCAATTGGGAACTTTGAAAATTTAAGATTCCCTTTTAAAAGGTATTTTTCTTGCGGAAAGAAGACATCGTAACTTGAAGAAAAAACAAACTGATTTTTGAGTGTGTATTTGGCGGAAAGAGGAATATTTGAAGTCCGTGTATCGTCGCCCGCTTTCTTGGGTTTAAACAAAAGTTTAGAACCACCTCCAAAACCAAGGCTTGTTGAAGGTTTATACGAAATGATGGGAGCAATTACAATTTTGGTTGTGTAATGGGTGCTATCTCTATGCTTACTGTGCAACTCAAACTCAAAAAACTCCGTTAAGTCTTCTATGCTTTCTTGCGAAATTGAATCCATTGGAAACAAGCAAAATAGAAGTGAGAAAAAGATAATTTGCTTCAAATTGAATTGCGGGTTTATAAGTGAATAAAAGTGACATAAAATTCAACAAAAAAACCTCCGCATAACGGAGGTTTTTTAAAATTCAAAGTGTGACTTTATTTCACAGGCAAAAACGAATAATTCTCGCCGTAATAAAGCATTTGACCTTTAAAATCATCTGGATATTCAACTTTTACATCTACAATTTTTCCATTCTCTTCTACAGGAGTTAATACTGGATTGATAAATCCACCATAAGGAGCTGAGTTCAGTGCCTCAAAACGAGCCAATACTTCTTTATGAATTTCAGGGTCTACTTCAACAGCATAATTTTCAACCAAAGCTTTTCCAGCTTCATAGTCTCCCTCCGATTTAATTCGCTGTAACTCTCTTAATAATTGGCCAAACAATTCTCTTAGTTTCGCATAATCATTTATAACAAAGTAGGTTTTTCCGTCTTTCATTTTCTTTTCAACTACTTTGTCGGCTGCTCCTTTTTCATAAACCCATTTTGCAATCATTTGACGGTTTCTCATATGAGCTTCTTCCACTTGCTCACCAAGTTCTAGTCTTCTTAATTGAAGCATTAAGCCGTTCTTAATGTAGTCATCATACGCCACTTTCCCTGCATCTAAAGAAGGTATTAGACCCATTTCAACCAATTTTTCATCATATAAGAAATACAGTGCCACTAGGTCTGCTCTACCCTCTTCTAAAGTTGAGGCATAATTTTTAAGAGTTTCTTTAGGAGTCCCAATACCTGGGTTAACTTTTCCAGAAGCATGTCCAATTACCTCATGTAAATCGGTATGTAGCAAGTCTGCAATGCTGCCATACTCTTTAGCACGATTAATTTCTTCTTGCGAATAGGCAAACTCTGTTAAAGAACTTTTTCCTTCCTTAGATGACATTTCGTAAGCATGAACAATGTTTCCTAGGCTTACGCTTTTAGAACCATGTTGCTCACGAATCCAGCCATTGTTGGGTAAGTTAATCCCAATTGGTGTTGACGGAGAAGCGTCTCCCGCTTCTACTACAACAGTAATCACTTTACCAGTAATTCCTTTTACATTTTCTTTTTTATGCTCTTCCATAATTGGAGAGTTGTCTTCAAACCATTGCGCTTCTTTACTTACCGCCTCA
>CAJXFJ010000185.1 GCA_913052515.1 uncultured Flavobacteriales bacterium
TAAAAAAAGAACTAATTGCAAAAGGCAAAGCATTTAAAACGGAAAGTGATACCGAAGTTTTGTTAAACGCTTATATACAGTTTGGCACTGCTTTTTTAAATAAGCTTGATGGCTTTTTTGCATTAGCAATTTACGATTCAGTTGAAGAAACAACACTTTTAGCAAGAGATCGGTTTGGGATTAAACCTTTACTCTATTCTAAGCAAGAGTCTGCGTTTTATTTTGCTTCTGAAATGAAAGCCCTTTTGGCATTTAATATAGAAAAAGAACTTGATCATTCTTCAATCTATACTTATTTGCAACTTAACTATATCCCAGAGCCGCACTCAATTTTTAAGTCAATCAAAAAACTTGAACCTGGCCATTACTTAAAAATAGATGCTGAAAATCGAGTTCAGAAAATTCCCTTCTTTCAAATTCAATATCCTCCTGAAAATGGAGCATATTCAACATTAAGTTATGAAGAAGCCCAAAGCCAATTCATTAATTTACTAGATGCATCTGTAGAGCAAAGACTTGTTGCTGATGTTCCACTAGGAACATTTTTAAGTGGTGGGATTGATTCTTCATTGATCACGGCATTAGCCGCCCGTAAAGTAAGAAACTTAAATACATTTTCTATTGGTTTTGAAAACGAACCACTTTTTGATGAGACAGCATATGCTCATTTGGTAGCCAAAAAGTATCAAACTAACCATCATGTATTTAAACTCAATCGAAATGATTTACTTGAAAGTTTGCATCAAACCCTAGATTACATTGACGAACCATTCGCCGACTCCTCTGCTTTGGCAGTAAATGCATTGTGTCGTGAAACTAGAAAACATGTAACAGTTGCGCTGTCTGGCGATGGAGCTGATGAAGTTTTTTCAGGGTATCATAAGCATATGGGTGAATTTATGGTTAGAAAAAATGGGATCAAACAACAGTTTGTAAAACAGTTAAAACCCATTTGGGACAATCTACCGCAGTCTAGAAACAGTAAAGTAGGAAATCTAGTTCGAAAATTAAGTAAGTTTTCAGAGGGCTCTAAGCTTTCAACCGAAGAAAGGTATTGGTTATGGGCCAGTTTACTTTCAGAAGCAGATGCTTCTAATATGTTATTAAAGAAAGCAAACCCCGATATTTATAGAACGAGAAAAAACCAAATACTATCTTACGTTACTAAAAGCAAAGATTTTAACGATGTACTTCGAACCGACGTAAGCCTAGTTTTACAAGGCGATATGCTAAGAAAAGTGGACCAATTTTCAATGTCAAACAGTTTAGAAGTTAGAACTCCATTTTTAGATCATCGCCTGGTCAACTTTGCTTTCAGTTTGCATTCATCTTATAAGATTAATGAGAAAATGAAAAAGCGCATTATTCAAGATGCAGCTAAAGAACTTCTTCCAATGGAACTTTATAACAGACCTAAAAAAGGCTTTGAGGTACCACTTTTACCTTGGTTCCAAAATGAATTAAAAGACTTAATTCATAACGACTTACTTTCTGATTCCTTTATCAAAGAACAAAACCTATTCAATCCGAAATACGTAAAACAATTAAGAGAAAAATTAGATTCTAATAATCCAGGTGATTCACAAGCGAATATTTGGGCTCTTCTCGTCTTTAATAAATGGTGGAAGAGATATATTGGCTAATTTTATCGATTAACTAACCAATTTGCAAGACTAACCGCAACATGCCTAAAGTTTTACGTATTATCAATCGGTTCAATCTGGGAGGGCCAACCTTTAACGCTGCTTTATTGACTAAGTATATGCAGCCGAAGTATGATACATTACTAATTGGAGGTAAAGAGCAAGAATCTGAAGAAAGTTCAAAACATATTTTAGATGACCTGAATATTGAAGCTCAGCAAATTGCAGAAATGCAAAGGGATTTAGGAATAAAAAATGATCGCTCAGCGTACAAGAAAATATTGAATATTATCAAAGATTTCAAGCCTGACATCATTCACACTCATGCTTCAAAAGCAGGAGCAATTGGAAGGTCAGCAGGCATTGCGTATGGTAAGGCAAAAATGGTGCATACTTTCCATGGCCATGTTTTTCATTCCTATTTCGGCCCTGTAAAAACTAGTTTTTATAAAAATATTGAGCGTGCACTAGCCCTTAAAACGGATAAAATTGTCGCTATTAGCTCAAGGCAAAAAATTGAACTTTCTAGAAAATATCGAATTTGTTCCGATGATAAAATTGAAGTTATACCACTAGGTTTCGACCTTAGCAAATTTCATGAAGATAGAGAAAGCAAGAGAAAAGACTTCAGAGCTACTTATCAATTAAGTGATGATGAAATAGCAATTGGTATTATTGGTCGATTAGTTCCTATTAAAAATCACAAGCTTTTCCTTCAAGCATTTGCTAATATTGAACAAAGGAGTGGAAAAAAAGTACGAGCATTTATAGTTGGCGATGGCATTGAATCTCAGAATCTTAAGTCTTTTTCACAGGATTTAGGACTTACGTATACAAATGGTCAAAATCCTCCAGTGCCAAATGCTAAAGTTCATTTTACCTCTTGGATAAAAAATGTAGACTGGGTGAATGCTGGACTAGATATAATCGCACTTAGCTCGCTTAATGAAGGTACTCCTGTTAGCCTTATTGAGGCTCAAGCATCTTGCAAACCGATAATTACTACTAAGGTTGGCGGTGTTACAAATGTTGTTAAGCCCAACAAAACGGCAATGGTTGTAGAAAATGATAATACAAATGAATTTACCGATAAATTAATGAGGCTAGTGGAAAATGAGTCACTAAGAACTGAGATGGGAAATAGCGGATGGGAATACGTTAGTGAACAATTTCACTACAATCGCCTAGTTAGAGATATGACCGCTTTATACGATGATTTACTCGAAATTTAATTAGTCATTTAAAGACTTTAAATTTAATAGATTTGCAGGTCAATATTCGAACTATGAAGAAAGTCATTGGAAGTATTATTATAATAAGCTTTCTTGCAGCATGTAAGCCTTTAAATCCAAGTATCATGTTCAAAACCCCTAAGGATTATGAATATGACACACCAGCTAAAGAGCAAGTAGTTGATTACAAAATTGCAGCAAATGATATTTTAAGCTTCAGACTATTTACAAACAATGGCTTCAAGCTTGTAAATATTACTAATTCAGAGACTGGAAACTCACAACAACTTCAAGTTTTAAATCAAGGAATAAGCTATTTGGTTGAATATGATGGCAAAGTGAACTTACCCATTATTGGAAGAGTTGAAATAGTTGGCAAAACATTGCGTGAAGCTGAGTTTTTCTTGGAAGAAAAGTACAGTGAAATTTATGTAGACCCATTTGTCATGCTTGATATTAGCAATAGACGAGTTACTATTTTTCCCGGAAATGGAGGTAATGGAACTGTAATTACCCTTCAAAACAACAACACTACTTTACTGGAAGCATTAGCACTTGCCGGAGGAATAAGAGAAGATGGACGCGCAAACAAAGTAAAGTTAATACGCGGTGATTTAAGTGACCCTCAAGTTTTCTTGATTGACCTTTCTACCATAGAAGGATTAAAGCAGGCAGATGTAATTCTTCAGGCTAATGATATTATCTATGTAGAACCTGTTGGCATAAGAACAAGACAAGTGCTTTCAGAAATAGCACCAATTTTAGGGCTTGCTACAACAGTCTTGACTCTCTACTTAATCATTGAAAGAACTGACTAACCAAAGATTTCGCATTGTACGAACAATTAGAAAAAAACGAGATAGACAATCTCAATCGTCATAAAGATAGATTGAGCAATTTCAATACTGAATTTGATTTTGGTTTATTTATCTACATTTTCAAAAAAAACATTCTTTCTGTATTCTTGATATTAGGACTTTCTATCCTGATTAGTTTTCTATATATCAGATATTCTTCACCTGTATTTGTTTCAAGCGCAGATATTCAAATTGAAAAGAGCAATCAAGCAAATAAGCTTCTTGATGTTGAAGACTATTATGAAACAAATGATATTTCTGCAGAAATAGAGCAATTGAAATCTCCATTAGTAATTGGTGCCGCTTTAGATAATTTACCACTAGAAGTTAGCTATTTCACTCAAGGGCAATTTCTTGAAAATGAAAACTACTTAAATAGTCCTTTTAAGGTAACCATTTTAAGCAAAGATTCAACATTAGGGAAAATTAGAGTTCAAATAGAGTTTGAATCTGCACAAAAAGGACAATTACTTTTTGGTAAAAACTTAGAAAAACCAATTCCTTTTCAAGCTAACATACCAGTTGATCTAGGAATGGCCCAAATTTTAGTACACGATATCAACTTTGAGTCTATAAAAAAAGAAACAAATTCGGTTAAAGAAGTTAAATTCTTTTTTGTTATAAATGATAAAGATCAATTGGTCAGAAGTACTTTATCTAGATTATCGATTTTGCCACTAAACCTTGGAGCAAAAACTATTAGAATAAGTTATAGTGATAATAATCGCTTAAAGAGTCAAAATATAGTTTCTCAAATCATTCAAGAATTTAAAAAATTTAGTGTTGAAAAGAAGAAACAAAGTTCTCAGCAAATTCTTCATTTCTTAAATAATCAAATTACTTCTGTTTACAACAAACAAAAAGAATATGAAACAGAAATTCAAAAATTCAAAAGAGACAATAATATAGCTGACATAAATCATTACGCAGGAATTTACATTGAACGAATGAATGGTTTGGATAATGAACTCATTAAGCTCGACA
>CAJXFJ010000186.1 GCA_913052515.1 uncultured Flavobacteriales bacterium
TGGCTTTTCACTCCATCTACAAAGTATTCTGTAGCAGACTCTGTTTGACCTAATTCGTCAGCTTTAAAAGCTAAATCTATCAGTAAATCTTCGTCATTTGGTTCTAAGTCATAAGCTTTTTCAAACGATTCTAATGCTTCATTTGGAAGATTTAGTTGATTTTCAATATCTCCTTTAAGGTAGAAATAGTCGTAATTAAACTCATCTAATTCTATGGCTTTTTTTACATAAGCAAGTCCTTCTTTAAACTTATTTAATTCAAACAAACAACTAGCTATGCCAAACCAAGCATCGGCAATAAACTCATCAATTTCTACAGCCTTTTTGTAAAAAGAAATCGCTTTTTCAAACTCATCCATTTTTTCATAGCACTCACCAATGTAATAATAGCTTAGAGCATCTTCAGAGTCAATTTGAAGCGTTTCATTATAACATTTCAATGCAGTTTCATAGTCCCCAAGTTTAGAGAAACAATGGGCTTTATTAAAATGAGCGGAAGAATAATCCTCTTTAATTGCAATTGCAAAATCGTAGCAATCAATAGCTTTTTCAAAAAGATCTAACTTGGAAAAGCTAATACCTAAATTGTACCAACCGATATAGGAGTAGGGGTTTTTATCGACGAAAGCCTCAAAAAAGTCTTTTCCAGCTTCCTTTAAATCTGCAACATCATAACAAAAACCCAATTCATAAAGAGCAGTTTCGTTTTCTGAATTAATAACCAAAACCTCTTTAAGTCGCTCAATCGCTAATAAGTGATTGTTGGCATTTTCATATTCAAAAGCCAATTGCAATAAGATGTCTTCTTTTTCTTCAGGGTCAGCGTATTCAAGTGCCTTTTTGAATTGTTCTATTGCCTTTTCGGCTTTTCTTAATTGACTAAATATAGAAGCTTTTGTATGAAATAGATCAATGTTAAAAGGTTCAAAAGTTTCAGCCATATTTAAGTACCGCATGGCTTCTTGTGGCTTATGTATAGCCACGTAAAGTTGAGCGCAGCTAACTAAAAGTGAAGCTGAATTTGGATGCTGTTGCAGAGCAAATTCAATAACTTGTATAGCCTTTGATGCTTCATTTTTACTACTGTAATACTCTACTAGATCTTCAAATTCTTCAACATCAAAAAACAAAGCTTTTTGCTCTTTAAGCATTTGTTCATATCTGTTCACAGTAGCTTGGTTAGATGAATCGTCAGCGAAGTTTTCAAATTCATTATCCATAATGACTATCGGGTGTGGGTGTTAAACAAAGATTGAAAAAAATAGCTATCAATAGGGGTTTTTTGACCATTCTTATCCACAAAGAAATTAACAGTAAAAGGAGTTCAAATATTGCTACTTTTGTTCCGCAAAATTACACATTATGACTTTAATAAAATCGATTTCTGGTATTCGTGGAACCATTGGTGGTAAAGCAAATGATAATCTAACTCCAATAGATGCAGTTGCATTTGCTGCCTCTTATGGAACTTGGCTAAAAGAGACCTTAAATCAAGAAGATTTGGTAGTGGTAGTTGGCCGTGATGCTAGACCAAGTGGAGAAATGATTAGTCAATTGGTTTGCTCAACATTGATTGGCCTTGGAATTCGAATTATAGATTTAGGATTGTCTACTACTCCAAGTGTGGAATTAGCAGTGCCTGAATTTAAGGCGAATGGCGGTATTATTCTTACTGCAAGCCATAATCCAAAGCAATGGAATGCCCTTAAATTATTAAATAATAAAGGTGAATTTATATCTGCTGCGGATGGCGCTAGGATTTTGGAGATTGCTGAAAAAGGGGAATATGAATTTGTTGAAGTAGATGATTTAGGTCTATATGAGCAAAGAGATTTTTTGAATGAACACATTCAAAAAGTGCTAGATTTAGAATTGGTTAATGTTTCAGCAATTCGTAAACGTAACTTTAAAGTAGTTGTTGATGGGGTTAATTCTACCGGTGGCATCTATATACCAGCTTTATTAAAAGCATTGGGAGTTACTGAGGTTGTAGAACTTTATTGCGAGCCTAATGGTCAATTTCCACATAACCCTGAACCACTGCCTGAAAATTTAATTGACATTTCAAAAGCAGTAGTTGAAAACAAAGCGGATTTTGGTATAGTGGTTGACCCAGATGTTGATCGTTTAGCTTTAGTGTCTGAAGATGGGAGTATGTTTGGTGAAGAATATACTTTAGTAGCTGTTGCTGATTATGTATTAAGACAAACACCTGGAAATACGGTTAGTAATTTGTCTTCAACGAGAGCATTAAAAGATGTGACTTTAGCCTTGGGTGGTGAATATAATGCTGCGGCAGTAGGTGAAGTAAACGTAGTGACAAAAATGAAGGAGACCAATGCTGTAATTGGTGGCGAAGGAAATGGGGGAGTGATATATCCTGCTTCACACTATGGAAGAGACGCCTTAGTTGGAGTAGCATTATTCTTGTCTCATTTAGCAACATTGGAAGATGGTAGCTTAAGCGCCTTAGAACTTCGAAAGTCTTACAATGATTATACAATCAGTAAAAATAAAATTGCATTAACACCTGATATTGACGTTGATGATGTCTTAAATAAAATGCAAGAAAAGTATAAAGATCAACCACACTCTGTCATTGATGGTTTAAAAATTGAATTTGATCAAGAATGGGTTCACTTAAGAAAATCGAATACAGAGCCTATTATTCGTATTTATTCAGAAAGTCAATCTGAAGCTAAAGCAAACAAATTAGCTAATCAAATCATTGAAGAAATCAAAGCCTGTATTGGCTAATAAATCGCTCTTTTATGAATATTTATTTAGATAATGCAGCTACAACTCCAATTGATCCAATAGTTGTTGATAGCATGATTCCAGTTATGAAAGAAACTTTTGGAAACCCTAGTTCTATTCATACCGATGGCAGAATTGCCAGATCAGTCATTGAAAAGTCTCGTAAAGCAGTTGCAGCTCATTTTAATGCTAGTCCTTCTGAATTCTTTTTTACCTCAGGAGGTACAGAAGCAGATAATATGGTATTGAGATGTGCCGTAGAAGATTTGAATGTAAAACACATCATAACTTCTCCACTGGAACATCATGCTGTGCTTCATACAGCTGAGGAATTAGAAAAAAACTTTAATATTAAGCTGAGCCTAGTAAAGTTAGATCAAAAAGGTCATGTTGATTTAAATCATTTAAAGGAATTGCTTTCAGACCAGCAAACCACTTTAGTAAGTTTAATGCATGCTAATAATGAGGTAGGTACTAGGCTTCCACTCAAAGAGGTCGGTTTAATTTGTAAAGAATTTGGAGCGTATTTTCATTCAGATACGGTTCAAACTATGGGCCATTATGCTTTCGATTTCCAAGAATTGAATCTTCATTTTGCAACATGTGCAGCTCACAAATTTCATGGACCCAAAGGAGTGGGTTTTTTGTATGTGAACTCCGATGTAAAAATTAATCCTTTAATAACCGGAGGTGCTCAAGAAAGAAATATGCGAGCAGGTACAGAAAATATATATGGTATTGTAGGATTAACAAAAGCCTTAGAGCTAGCCTATCATAATTTAGAAGGACATCAAAATCATATACAGGGAATAAAGTCGTATATGATTAAACGACTTAAAGATGAGATTTCAGGGATTCAATTTAATGGCGATTCTGAATCAGAAGAATCGTTATATACGGTGCTAAGCGTTTGTTTTCCAAATTCAAATATGGATGAAATGTTTCTTTATAATTTAGACATTGAAGGTGTAAGTGCTTCAGGTGGAAGTGCTTGTTCATCAGGTAGTAATGTTGGTTCTCATGTTTTACGTGCCTTAGGTGTGCCAATGGATAGGCCATCAGTTCGGTTTTCTTTTGGGAGATTCAACGCCATTTCTGATGTGGATAAATGCATAGAAATTTTAAAGCGGGTATACGAGTAATAAAATGAAAATTAAGGTCTTAGGAAGCGGAACATCCCAAGGAGTACCAGTCATTGCTTGTCATTGTCAGGTGTGCCAATCCATAGATCCAAAAGACAAACGTACTCGTTGTTCAATATACATTCAAAAAGGGAATACCCATTTAGTAGTTGATACAGGTCCGGATTTTCGCACTCAAATATTACGTGAAAAGATTGAAGATTTAGATGCTGTTCTTTTTACCCATGAGCACAAAGATCATGTGGCGGGCTTAGATGATATTAGAGCATTCAACTTTAAAGAAGGAGGGAAGCCCATGAATGTTTATGCTAGTCTAAGAGTTCAAGAAGCTTTGCATCGTGAGTTCTCCTATGTATTTTCAGAAAATAAATATCCGGGTATACCAGAAATAAATCTGTGCACTTTAACCAATGATGATTTCAAAGTAAATGACCTTAGAATAATTCCTATCAATGCGATGCATTTTAAATTACCTGTTAAAGGATTTAGGATTGAAAATTTTGCCTACGTAACAGATGCAAACTACATTGAAGAGTCGGAATTAGAAAAACTAATGAATCTAGAGGTTCTAATCATTAATGCGTTAAGAAAATCAAAGCATATTTCTCATTTCAACTTAGAACAAGCCATTGAAGTGATTAAGAAACTAAATCCAAAGAAAGCTTACTTAACTCATATAAGTCACTTAATGGGAAGACATAAGGATGTAGAACTTGAATTACCTTCAAATGTTCACCTTGCTTACGATGGATTACAAATTAATCTATAAACTGAACTTTTGCACTTTGTTCTCCA
>CAJXFJ010000187.1 GCA_913052515.1 uncultured Flavobacteriales bacterium
CTTTGTTATCGTATAATCAAAAACGTACGTATTCCATTCGTTTAAAAGTGTTGGACCAAGGAGGTTTAGAATTTCAGAAAAGCTTTACTGTACATGTATTAAACAGCAACGATCAACCCACGGAAATTACCCTACAGCCTGCTGCATTCAATGAAAATCTACCCATTGGAACTGTTGTTTCTACCTTGAGTACAACTGACGCCGATAGCAATGATGTATTTACCTACAGTTTTGTGAATACTGGCACAAATGACAATGCGGCTTTCTTAATAAATGGCAACCAATTAAGAACCGCTCAAAATTTTGACTTTGAAAGCAAAGCCTTATACATTATAGAAATCCAAACTAGAGACCAAGCAGGGGCAACATTTAGCAAACAGCTAAGCATTACTATTTTGGATACCAATGATGCACCTAGCGCGCTTACAATTTCAGCTGATACCTTATTGGAAAAAGCAGTTAAAGGAAGCTTTGTGGCCAATTTAAACACCCAAGATGTAGATGCCTCCGACAATCATACTTATTCCTTAGTCGCAGGACAAGGTTCAACAGATAATGCCTTATTTAGAATCAATGGAAATTTATTAGAAGTGGATTCTGTTTTGGCTTTTAATAATGGGAAAAAGCGATTTGTTCGAATTCGAAGCAGTGACCAAGACGGCTTAAGTGTAGAGGCCGCTTTTGTCATTAACATTAAGAATGTAAACGATAGTCCCGAAGACATTTTATTGAGTGATACCATGGTTAATGAAAATGCAGCTGCGGGAAGTCGATTGGCTTTGATTACTACGGTAGATCAAGATTTGGGAGATGCATTTACCTATGAATTGGTAGCAGGAACTGGAGACGATGATAATGCAACTTTTATCATAAATGGCAATGAGTTGCAAAGCATGTTCAATTTTGATTTTGAAAGCAAGAATACGTTCCAAATACGACTTAGAAGCACGGACAAAGCCGGAGCCACTTTCGAGAAAAGCTTTAGCCTACATCTGGAAAATGGAAACGAAGCACCAAGCATAGAGAATCAACAATTTGTAATTGTTGAAAATGCAGCGGCAGCCACGCTAATTGGGCAATTGCAAGCCAATGATGTAGATGCTTTTGATAGTTTACAGTTTCGCTTAATCGGGACAAGCGTTCATTTTAGGGTTGAGGCAAAAACTGGGTATTTATACAGCTTAAACAGTTTTGATTATGAAGGGCAATCTCAGTATGAGATACAAGTGGAGGTAAGCGATTTAGCTGGATTGAAAGATACTGCAGAGGTAATCGTCATTGTACAAGATCAGGTGGAAAGTAGTTTGCCTGTAGCTTCTTATTTTTCTCCCAATGGAGATGGGAAAAATGATCAATGGGAGATTCAAAACGTAGCGCTTTATGCCAATTATGAAATCTCCATTTTCTCGTCAAACGGAGAATTGGTGTATAACAAGAAGTCAAATTACAGCAACAATTGGGATGGTACTTCAGCAGGTGAGCAACTTCCTGAAGGAGTTTATTATTATCTGCTACAAGACCCATTAAACTCAACAAACAGCTTTAAAGGAACCATTACGCTAAAACGATAATTAGCAAGTCAAAAAAACAGCATTATGAAAAACAGCATACGACTAATCGGATTTTTTGCCATTTTCACTTGCCTGCAATTGCAAGCTCAAGAAATGGCTAACGGCTACTACAATTACATTTTAAACCCCTTTAATTTGAATCCGGCTTTTGCTGGAAATAATGGGAATATTTCAGCCATTTTAAATACCAAGAGCTATTTATCTGGTTTTGAAGATGCACCCCGAAACACCATGTTTGGAATTCATGCACCCTTGAATGATATTCAAGGAATTGGAGCTCGTGTAATTTCTGATCAAAGAGGGGCCTTTCAGTTGACAAAATACGATGCAACATACAGCTATCAAATTCAAATTGATGAAGTATCTGACTTGCGATTTGGAGTTTCAGCAGGAGCATTAAGAAGAATGCTAAATCCTTCCTTAATCAACAACATAGAATTATTAGACCAAAGCGATCAAACTTTAGCTGGGGGTTATTATGATGAAACCAGTTTTACCGCCGGAGTCGGAATGGTGTATGATTACGAAAATTTTCAATTTGGTTTTAGTGTGCCTCATTTGGTTATTGGAAATGAGCAGCTTTCAGAATATATGCTGCTTTCTTTTGGCTATCGTTACCAAATTCAAGAGACTGATTTTGCGCTTAGCCCTTTGGTGATTTACCAAAATATGCCTGTGGTAGAAAATCGCTTTGACCTTTTGCTCAAAGGGGATTATAAAGAAAAAGTGTGGACACAAATCGGTTATCAATCAACTGACAACTTAAATTTTGCTTTGGGTTTTGATTTTGGCTCATTTGGCTTAGGGTATGCCTATGAAATGAACAACAGCGAATTGAGTAATATTTCTTCCAACAGCAATGAAATTGTGGTTCAACTGAGTTTTCTTCCTCCCAAGCGAGAAAAACAAAACAAAATATTGAGCACTTTAGATGAATATGTGGCCAAGTTTGACGCTATGCTTCAAGATGGAAAGCAAGAATACAACCGACAAGAGGTGTTTTCTGAAATTCAAAAAATTAGAACAAAATTGAGTGAATTGGAGAAAGTGAACGATAAGAAAACAGCCCTAAAGGTTGAACAAAAATTGAGTTTGATAGAGCACCAGATTGCGGAGCTTGAAAAGAAATATGCGAATTAATGAAAGGAGTTGTATTGAGTTTGTTCTTGGCTTTTTCGCTGAGCTTGTTTTCACAGGATAGCGCAAAAGTTGTGGGAAATAACGAAAAGATAAAAGAATTGAATAATCGATTAGATCAGTTGCTGCTTGGTAATGAACAGCCAAGAGATAGCCTTGCTATAAAGTTAGACACCATGCTTATGCTTATAAAAGAACTAAGGCAAGAAATGACCACGATTAAACAAGAGTTTGAGGAAATTAAAAAAGGAAAAGTAAAGTATGAAATAGAGCCACAGACTACTAAAGCCTTAGAAAGCGATTCTTTTTATGTGGTAGTAGCTGCCCGAGGAAATTTGCGAAAAGCGCAAGAGGCTTTATTGCACTATCAAAAAAATTACCCTTTAATGATTGTGCAGAATGATCGAGGAACCTGGTTTCATTTAGTGCATAAACAGAGCTACAGCCAAAACGAAGTGGGCAAAATGGTTGCTCGAGAGAGAATGAATGGCATTAAAGACGCCTGGTGGATATCAGGTGAAAAATTAAAAATGAAAGACTGATTGGTCTTGAATGTTTTGCTAAATCTAACTTTTAAGTCAGTCCTTTTTTACCTCCAAATGTAATTCATTCAATTGAGCTTTATCAATTAAAGCTGGTGCATCAATCATCACATCTCTTCCGGCATTGTTTTTTGGGAAAGCAATGTAATCGCGGATAGATTCAGTACCTCCGAAAAGGGCACACATTCTATCAAACCCAAAAGCAATGCCACCATGTGGAGGAGTTCCGTACTCAAAAGCGTCCATTAAAAAGCCAAACTGAGCTTTGGCTTCTTCTTCAGAAAAGCCCAATAAACTCAACATTTTTTCTTGCATTTTTCGTTCTGAAATTCGAATAGAACCACCGCCTAACTCAACGCCGTTGATTACCATATCATAAGCATTGGCTCGAACTTCTTCTGGAGCACTTTCTATTTTGTCGAGGTCTTCTGTTTTTGGAGAAGTAAAAGGGTGGTGCATGGCATGGAAATGACCAGTTTCTTCTTCTTTCTCAAGAAGCGGAAAATCAATCACCCAAAGCGGAGCAAACTTGTCCTTTGGTCTCAGTCCGAGTTCTTCGCCCATGTGTAAACGGAGAACATTCATGGCATTTCTGCTGTGATTCCTTTCACCTGAAATAATCAATAAAAGATCGCCTTTTTCGGCACCCATTTCATCAGCCCATTCTTGCAATTGCTCAGACGAGTAAAATTTGTCGATAGACGATTTAATGCTGCCCTCTTCATTTAATTTCACATAAACCAAACCTTTAGCTCCCACTTGTGGTGTTTTAACAAATGCAGTCAACTGATCCAGTTGCTTTCTACTGTATGAAGCGCAACCTTTAGCACAAATACCAACTACCAACTCAGCCTCGTCAAATACTTTAAAACCTTTACCTTGTGCCAAGTGGTTTAATTCGTGGAATTTCATATCGAAGCGAATGTCTGGCTTATCGGAACCATAAAATTTCATAGCATCGGCATAGGTCATGCGCGGAAATTCTGGCAATTCAATTCCTTTTACTTCTTTGAATAGGCTTTTCATCATGCCTTCAAAATGTTGCAAAATATCTTCTTGTTCTACAAAAGACATTTCGCAGTCTATTTGGGTAAACTCTGGTTGGCGGTCAGCCCTCAAATCCTCATCTCTAAAACATTTTACCAACTGAAAGTATTTATCGTAACCCGAAACCATTAGCAATTGCTTAAAAGTTTGTGGTGATTGTGGCAAAGCATAAAACTGTCCTTCATGCATACGCGAAGGAACAACAAAATCGCGGGCACCTTCAGGCGTAGACTTAATCAAATAAGGCGTCTCTACTTCTATAAAATCAGCTTTGCTCAGGTAATTTCGAACGGCAATCGCCAATTTACTTCGCAATAAAATCTTTTCTTGAACGGGCTTTCTTCGTAAATCTAAATAACGGTATTTCATACG
>CAJXFJ010000188.1 GCA_913052515.1 uncultured Flavobacteriales bacterium
GGTAGCCTAAGTCAAGTGCAAGCCTTACAAAATGCAGCTGAAGCAACCGTATATGGTATACAAGCAGGCCTGGAAGTAAAGCTTCCTCAAGGTTTCGCTTTTTCTTCTGATTTTAACTATCAGCTTGGGGAAGAAGAAATGGAAGATGGAAGTACGAGTCCATCAAGACATGCAGCGCCTATGTTTGGTAGTAGCCGTTTGACTTATCAGGCGAATAAGCTAAAGTTGCAGTTTTATGTACTTTATCAAGCAGAAGTGTCTCATGAAGATCTTTCGGTGAGTGAGCAAGGCAAGGATGAGATTTACGCTTTAGACGAGCAGGGAAATACCTATGCTCCAGCTTGGTATACCATAAACCTAAAAGCGATGTACAGTTTATCCGAACAGTTTAGCTTAAGCGCAGGTTTGGAAAACATTAGCGACCAGCGTTATCGGCCCTATAGTTCCGGAATTTCCGGAGCAGGAAGGAATTTTGTGACTTCCGTTACGGCTAAGTTTTAATTAAAAAAGTTAGAGAGTGCCAAGTCGAAAGGCTTGGTGCTTTTTATATTAAATAATTAATGTAATTAGTTGTTACACGGAGTTACACAAAGCAACACAGAGTTTCTCAGAGAATTGGTTTGCTTTTGTGGTTCTCCGTGTCTACTTGGTGGCTCTCAGTGCAACAGTTTTAATGCTCGTTTGTTTAAAATTTATCTCACAACAACCTTTGCTGCTTCCAAATAAACAAACAAGTCCTTCGGCACTTTAGCGCCCACATTAGGGTCTCTTTTGTGCCCCAAACGAACCACTACCACATCCCAAGCTGGAATAGCTACAATGTACTGCCCTTGAATGCCACGGGCATAATAAAAATCAATTCCTTCATAATTACCCATCCACCATTGAAAACCATAATAGTAGATTAGTTTACCAGCTTCATTTTTAACATTTACTGGAGAAATTGACTTTTTTATATAATCTTGGTTAATCAACTGTTTCCCATTCCATTTGCCAGAGTCAAGCATCATTTGGCCTATTCGAGCAAAATCCTGGGCATTGCTGTAAAAGCAGCAATAAGAACGCTCTTGACCACCTTCTTCACTTAAGCTCCAAAGTGCATCTTCGGCTGCGCCTAGTGGTTTCCAAAAGTGCTGACTGAAATAATCAGATAGGGTTTGTCCAGTGGCTTTTTCCACTATGAAAGAAAGAAGTAGCGTATTTCCACCTTGGTACTTCCAAACCGTTCCGGGCTCATATTTCATGGGCTTGTTTACGGTTAAATCGTATAGGTCGCTTCCGTAATATGTTTTAGCCATATAGCCAAAAGGGTCGCCATAACTTTCTCCAAAATCAACCCCTGAAGTCATTTGTAGCAAGTGCTTTATCGTCACTTTCTCTTTTTCTCCTTCGGCAAATTCTGGGATAAAATCACCTACTTTTTGGTTTACACTTTTAATGCGTCCTTCTTCTATGGCTTTGCCTATGGCAAGAGAAGTAAAACTTTTGGCCATGGAAAAAGTGTTGGTTAAGCTTTTTTCTGAATATCCATTCCAATAACGTTCATAAGCAATAGAATCTTTATGAATAACGAGGAAAGCTGCGGTTTCCCAATCTTCAATTTCTTGAATGAGTTCATCCGACAAATGATTGCTATGATAATTGGCTGTATACTGCCAAAGATGAGGTGTTCCGGTTTCTACTTTTCGGTTTTCAAATTTGGTATAATCGTCAATGGTGGGTCCGGTTTTACCCACTAAATAAGTGCTGCGAACGGCTTTAATTAAATGTGCATTTCCACTTAGCCAAAGTCCTAAACAAATTAAGCCAATAGCAAGCAATAGAGAAACTAAAAAGCGAATGATAAAACGGATAAACTTCATGCCAACTAAGTTACAGAAAGCGAATGAAGTTTAATGGTTAGAAATTAGAAGTACTTAAAGCTAAAAGTTGAGTTTGATTTGTCTTCTCGAGTGAAAAATTGCCGCACTTCGATGCATTCTCGAAGTATCGGAACCAGTCAGGAGGCATTTTTTGTATCTAAAGGAGATAAAACCAGCTATAATTCTACTTTCTATGAGCGAAGCGAATTATTCTAGTCCAGCCAGCATATTTTTTAAGCCTGTAATCACATCTACTTCAACAGAGTCAATTCCTTTTAATTCTGCTAGAAAATAAGAAACCCAGTCGCCAAGGTGAATTAAATAGCATACTCTTTCAATGTCATTTTCTCCTTTGGCATACACTTCATTAATATTGGAAGTGTACTCACTGAAAACCTTTTTAGAGTATTCTATCCTTTCTTGATTTCTGTAGTAATCGGCTTCAGTTCTAAAAATAACAACCGCTAAATCTTCGTCTTTTGTTCTCCAGCCCACTAGCTCATTGTGATTCATTTCTGGAATGGCATGATGCCAACAAAGCATTTTTGAGTTTTCATTGATTTGTTGTCTAAACCGAACACTTACTCCTTCCAATGAAGACTCACTGTAAATAATTGGCATTTTTTTATGCAAACGTTCACTTAAGCTTTTCGCTTCGGTTTGAATGGTTTCTTCCTCACGATCAAGCAAAGAAATCGCACTATTTAATTGACTTATTTTCTCATCTGAAATAAGTCCATATTTTTCAAAAGTGAAAAGCAATTGTGGGAATGCCAAACCAAAGGCAGCTCTCGGTGGATGACCACCTGGTATTTTTAAAATGTTATGTTGATTAGATTCTGCTAATTCAGCAAACTTTCCACCTGAAGTGATAATGCTAACTTCAGCACCGTTTTCTTTAGCTTGTTCATACATGCTTAAAGTTTCTTCAGTATTTCCAGAATAAGAACAACAAATCACTAAAGTATGCTCATTAACAAATGCAGGAATGTGATAGTCTTTGTTCACTTGAATAGGAACTTTACACTCTTGAGCCAACATTTGACTAATGATTGTTCCACCAATGCCTGAGCCACCCAGGCCACAAATCAAAACATTTTCAATTTTGTTATTAGAAGGAGAAAAGCTTGTTTTTTCTCCAATCGAAATGGCTTCTGTCAAGTGTTTACTAAAATCACGAATCAAGTCTTGCATCATAGCAGTAAAATTTAGCTTGCAAATAAAAGAAAATTCTTCAGATGACTGCATTAAGCTAGCTTTAAGCCCTTATGAATTCAAGCTGATTAACTACCTTTGCGCCCAAATTTTTTAGCCTTATGAGTAGAGTTTTAAGCGAACAAGAACAGTTGAGAAGAGATTCTTTGAAAAAGCTTAGAGAATTGGGCATTGACCCTTATCCTGCAGCACTTTTTCCTGCTGATCATTATAGTGTGGACATTAAAGCAGATTACAAAGAAGGTAAACAAGTAATTTTAGCTGGGAGGCTCATGAGCAGAAGAATCATGGGAAAAGCTTCTTTTGCTGAAATTCAAGATAGCAAAGGGAAAATTCAAGTTTATTTTAACCGAGATGAAATTTGCCCAGGAGAAGATAAAACGCTTTACAATGAAGTGTTTAAGAAACACCTAGACATCGGAGACTTTATCGGAATAAAAGGAAAGCAATTTAAAACACAAGTCGGTGAAATTTCTGTTCAAGTAGAAGAATTGACCGTTTTGTCAAAATCTTTAAGGCCTTTACCGATCGTTAAAACCGATAGTGATGGTAAAACTCACGATGCATTTACAGACCCTGAACAACGGTATCGTCAGCGTTATGTAGACTTAGTGGTAAATCCAAAGGTGAAAGAAACGTTTATTACTCGTACAAAAGTGATGAATGCTATGCGTTCATTTTTTAACGAAAGTGGTTACTTAGAAGTAGAAACACCCATTTTGCAACCAATACCTGGTGGGGCTGCTGCGCGACCTTTTATAACACATCATAATGCCTTAAACACAGAACTTTATTTGCGAATTGCGAATGAGCTTTATCTGAAAAGATTAATTGTTGGTGGTTTTGAAGGAGTTTATGAGTTTGCCAAAGACTTTAGAAACGAAGGGATGGATCGAACGCATAATCCTGAGTTTACCGTAATGGAGATTTATGTAGCCTATAAAGACTATAACTGGATGATGGATTATACCGAGAAAATGCTAGAATCGGTTACGACAAAAGTTTTAGGTTCTACTGAAGTTGATTTTCAAGGAAATAAAATAAATTTTAAAGCACCTTATGCGAAGGTTCCAATATTAGATGCTATTAAGCAGCACACTGGTGTTGATGCCGCTGCTTTAAATGAAGAAGAACTAAGAGCAAAATGCAAAGAGCTTGGTCTTGAAGTAGACGAAACCATGGGTAAAGCAAAACTCATAGATGAGTTGTTTGGAGAGAAGTGTGAACACAAATACATTCAACCTACTTTTATTATTGACTATCCGGTGGAAATGTCTCCACTTTGCAAAAAGCATAGAGATAACCCTGCTTTGACTGAGCGTTTTGAATTGATGGTAAACGGTAAAGAGATTGCCAATGCCTACTCTGAACTAAATGATCCGATTGACCAATTGGAGCGTTTTCAAGACCAATTAAAACTTTCTGAAAAGGGAGATGATGAGGCCATGTTCATTGACCAAGATTTTGTGCGTGCTTTAGAATATGGAATGCCACCTACTTCGGGAATGGGAATTGGTATTGACCGTTTAGTGATGTTTTTAACCAACAATGTTTCGATTCAAGAAGTATTGTTTTTCCCCCAAATG
>CAJXFJ010000189.1 GCA_913052515.1 uncultured Flavobacteriales bacterium
GTAACGTTAAAGTGCCTTATCGAATGAAATTTCCAAAATAGAGAAAGATGAAAACTAGAGTATTTTTTATTGCATTGTTATCTATAGCTGTAATGGCTTGTAATTCCACAACAAAAGAAAATAATGGAGAAGCTGAAAATAACTTTGTTCCATTAGAGAAAATGAATATTAAGAACTTAGAAGCAGAAATAGAAAAGCGAGAAAAAGCTTTATCTGAAGATGCTGAAAATGTGAATAGTCAAAAAGCAGCTCAATTGATGGAAGCTTATGCCGTTTATGCGGAACGTTTTTCAAATTATGACAAAGCTGGTGAGCGTATGTTTAAAGCTGGAGAATTAGCTATGGGGCTAGGTCATAAGGTAAAAGCTATCAAATATTTCGATGTGGTTTATTTTGATCATAAAGATTATGAGAAGCGCCCTTATGCTTTATTTATGAAAGCTTTTGTTTTAGAGAATCAGGCGGCACAATACGACCAAGCTAAAGAAGTATACGAGCAATTTATACGCGAATTTCCCACTCATCCTATGGCCGATGATGCGAAATATTCCATTAAAAATTTGGGTAAATCTCCTGAAGAATTAATTAAGGAGTTTGAAAAACAAGATAGCATTAAGCAAGCAGCTTAATCTGCAATAAATTCTTCTTCTAAAAATTTTCTTAGTTCTTCGGCGCTAACATCAATCGTTAGTTTACCTGCTTTTACGGTTGAAATGGTTCCGCTTTCTTCAGAAACTGCGATGGCAACAGCTGTGGTGTTTTCTGTAATTCCAACGGCAGCGCGGTGACGTAAACCTAACTTAGAGGGTATACTCGGATTGTCAGAAACAGGTAAAATACATCTTGCTGCAGCAATTTTGTTTTCATAAATAATAACCCCACCATCATGCAATGGGCTGTTTTTGAAAAATATACTTTCTAGAAGATTCGCACTTAGCTTGGCATCAAGCTCATCGCCAGTTGATGAATGGTATTTTAGTTCTGCATCTTTCGTAATCACAATTAAAGCTCCGGTGTGTGTTCTCGACATGTTGTAGCAAGAACGAACAATGGCAGTAATGTTTAAAGCGTTTTGATCTACACTATTTTTTGACCATGATAAAAACCGACGAATAAAACCGGGACCTCCAAAAGGACTTTGGGAACCAACGAGCAGTAAAAATCGTCTGATTTCTTGTTGAAAAACAATAATTAGGGCCAATACTCCAACTCCAATAAACTGGCCTAGTATTTCAGAAAGCAATTCCATTTGCATGGCTGAAACCAACTTCCAAACCAAGTAGATGGCTAAAATGCCTAAGAATATTCTTATGGCAACAGTTCCTTTTATCAGCTTGTATAACTGATAAAGTAGAATAGCTACAAGTACAATGTCTAAAACATCAAGCCAATTGATGCTTAAAAATAAGAGTGGTATTTGAGTAATTAGATTCACGTTTAGCAATATTACTGCTTTTGGTAAAAGTCAACAATTTGAATCGCTTCTAAAGCTTCTTTCGCATCATGCACTCTTAGAATATTAGCTCCATTTAATAAAGATAAAACATGTGCCGCGGTAGTTCCATTCAATGCCTCTGCAGCCTCAGTTTCAATTACTTTTTGAATCATGCTTTTTCTACTTAAACCAATTAGTAATGGGCAGTTCAGTGTTCTGAAAAATGATTGATTCTTTAATAAGGTGTAATTATCCGCTAAACTTTTTCCAAAGCCAAAACCTGGGTCTAAAATAACATCAGCTACTCCTAATTGATTGAGCAGAGTCAATTGTTTCTGAAAAAAGGCAAATACTTCACCAACTACATCCTGATAAGCTGTTTCCCTTTGCATACTCTTTGGTTTTCCTTTCATGTGCATTAAAATATAGGGCACCTTAAGCTCGGCGATTGTTGAAAACATTTGATCATCAAACAGCCCTCCTGAAATGTCATTAATTATATGAGCACCTTCACTTATTGCCATTTTAGCTACTGTAGAACGATAAGTGTCAATTGAAAGTAGGGCATGAGGAAACGCTTTGCTGATTGCCTGAAGGGCAGGTTTCAATCGTTCAATCTCTTCTTTTTCAGTGATTAAGTCGGCTCCCGGACGTGATGAAAATGCTCCAAGATCTAAAAAGGTGGCACCTTCTACAAGTAGTTTTTCGGCTTGTTTTAAAATGGAAGACTGACTCAAATAATTTCCACCATCATAAAAAGAATCAGGCGTAATATTGATGATGCCCATGACTTTTGGCGTTGATAAGTCAATTAATTTGCCTTGGCAATTCAAGCTAAAATTCATTTCAAAAGAGCTATTTTCGTGAGATAATTGCATGACCCAAAAATACCTAAAAGCATGGCGAATACATCTGCTCAATATGATGCTGCGATAAAACGTTGCAGAGATATTTTTGAAAAAAAGATGAAAGATTATGGCAGCGCATGGAGAGTGTTGAGAATCTCTTCAATAACTGACCAATTGTATATCAAAGCCAAAAGAATTCGTAGTCTGGAAGAAAAGAAAACCAGTAAAGTGAATGAAGGTATTGAAGGAGAATTTATGGCTATTGTCAATTATGCCATTATGGGAATGGTGCAGCTAGAGCAGGGGTATAGCGAAGATACTAATCTAGACTCAGCAGAAGCATTGAAATTCTATGACCACTATGTGGCTGTTGCAAAAGGTCTCATGGAAAATAAGAATCATGATTATGATGAAGCTTGGCGTGAAATGCGAACTTCTTCCTTAACAGATATGATTCTTCAAAAATTACTTCGAACCAAACAAATTGAAGACAATCAAGGGAAGACTTTGATATCAGAAGGCATTGATGCAAACTATTTGGATATGATCAATTATGCCGTTTTTGCCTTGATTCAATTTGATGAAAAAGCCCAATAAGTGTTAATCTTATTTAAAAGAGCAACAGTATTTGCATTGCAGTGTATTTTTGAAAAAAAAGACAAATGAAGTACTTAATCCATTTTTCAAGAATTGTAGTAGGAAACCTATTTATATTTAGTGGTTTGGTGAAGGCCAATGACCCATTGGGATTTTCGTATAAACTAGAAGAATACTTTGTAGAATTTGGCATGGATTGGCATTGGTTAGAAGCCATTTTAGTGCCTTTGGCTGCTGCCTTATGTATTGTTGAAATAGTTTTGGGTATTGCTGTTTTATTGGGTTACCGAATGAAACAAGTAAGCTGGGTGCTTCTTTTAATGATCATTTTCTTTACCATCCTCACAGGAGCTTCAGCTATTTTTGAAATTGTTCGTTCATGCGGTTGTTTTGGAGATGCGATTCCACTAACCCCATGGCAGTCCTTTTACAAAGACTTGATTTTGCTTGCTTTAATCTTAGTCTTGTTTGCTAAAAAGTCGTTGATCAAACCCTTTGAAAAAATTTCGAATGACATTGTTTATCTATCCATTAGTGGATTAATTATGTTGGCTTTGTCCATTATGCTTTCTTGGAATGCTGTGCTTTACATCACCTTATTGATTTTAGGATTGACATTAGTTGTCAAGTTTGTTAAACCAAATAGCGCAGCAGCTTTTGGTACCTTGTTTAGCCTTGTGGTGAGTACGGTTTTTTCAGCTTATGCGATTGAGTATTTACCTTATAAGGATTTTAGACCTTATGCCATCGGTAAAAGTATTCCAGAACAAATGGTATTGCCTGAAGGAGCTCAACCACCGGTATATGAAAATATGCTAGTTTATAAAAACATAAAAACTGGAGAAGAAAAAGAGTTTACACAAGAGGAGTATACCAAAGCCAAATTGTGGGAAAATAAAGATTGGGAATGGGTGAGTACCGAAAGTACGATGATTGAAGAAGGAGACGTTCCAAAGATTACTGATTTTTCAATTTCTACGAATGCTGGGGAAGACATTACTGACCTTGTACTAGCTAAGAAATCTGTTCTATTGATTATCTGCTATGATTTATCGCTAACAGATACGGAACATTTAGATGATATTAATGACTTAGCTAAAAAAGCAAGATTGAATGGAACAGAAGTGATGGCTTTATCTTCTGCGGGTGAAGAACAAGCTTTAGAGTTTATTCGAGAAAATCAATTGGATTTTGAGTTTTATATTACTGATGGTATTGTTTTGAAAACAATGGTTCGTTCCAATCCTGGTTTAATTTATTTGGAGAATGGTGTAGTAAAAGGAAAATGGCATGAGAATGATGTGCCTGAAATTCATGAGTTAAACTAAAAATAGACTTATTTGGTTGCCTTTGTATTTAGAAGATTAGCTTATGGTTTACTCGTTTTATGGGGTGTAATTACTGTAGTCTTCTTTGTATTCAATATACTACCCGGAGATCCTGCTCGCATGATGCTCGGACAAAGGGCTGACCAAGAGGCGGTAGATGAAATAAAGCGAGAATTAGGCATGGACCGAAATATTGGGGTTCAATATGCCATTTATTTGAATGACATTTCTCCTATTTCTCTGCATCATATTCAAGCTGAATCTTCAACCTATCTTCATGAAAATAAATACCAAGGAAGGCTTTTATTTCAACTAGGAAATTATCATATCGCAATCAAACAGCCTTACTTAAGAAGATCTTATCAAAGTCAGAAAGAAGTAGCAGATATTTTGATTGAGAGTTTACCTGAAACAGCGGTGCTAGCTTTAGCATCAATTTTATTTGCCACTTTGG
>CAJXFJ010000190.1 GCA_913052515.1 uncultured Flavobacteriales bacterium
GAATGACTCTTGGTCAAACAAATTGCTTTTTTGGTTGGCCTCACTGAGTTTAATTAGCCAACTTTCAATTTGCTTAAGCTCAGTAAGGTCTATATTCCCATTTTCATCAACTAATTGATAATGAAGTTCAATCTCTTTTTCAGATGGAGAAAATCCAATTTTTTCAATCAGCTTTTTTTGTAATTGTTGAATGGCAAGTACTTGTTGTTGCTTTTTTAGGCTACTAGTATTTCCTTGGTGAATCCGATAAGAAACTAAAACTTCATTGATGTTAGCAAATTGGCCTTCTTGAATTAACTGTGTAAAATAATGATAATCTTCTGCGAAATTATACGCTTCTAGATAAGTATACTTTTGGGCAGCACTTGCTCTAAGCATGATGGTAGAATTGATAAAATAATTGCTAAAAACTAAAAGACTTTTTAGGTGTGCATTTTTGATTGTTCTATTTTCAATGCCTATTGGATTTCCATTTTCATCAATTAATTTGCAAGCAGAGCCTAGCAGAATAAAGTCTTTGTTTTCTTCTAAAAACTGAAGCTGAACTTTAATTCTTTCAGGGTGGGCAAGATCATCACTATCTAAATGGGCGATGTATTCTCCATTTGCTTCTTCTAATCCCCTATTACGAGTGTAAACAAGCCCTTTATTCCCTTCATTTGAAAAACCCTTTATTCGCTTATCTATTTTTTGGTACTCTGAAATTATTGCTGCTGTTCCATCGGTTGAACCATCGTTGATAATCAACAGTTCCCAATTTTTATACTCTTGTGCTAAAACGGACTCAATAGATGCTTTTAAATAAGAAGCTGCATTATAGGCAGGCATTACAATACTAACAAGCGGCGAACTAGTTTTCATCTTTTTCAAAGCTAAAAGTTAGTTCTTGATGTGCACTTTTATTTCGAATATTTAAATGCTCTTTATAGTTGATTATAAATCCATTTAACCACTTTTCATTTAATTCTTGAATAGAAATTTCACCTGAAATGTTCGTGTTTTCAGCCTGTACTTTATTACAGGGGATATTGATGATTTTAGACTCGTGGAAACAAACTCCTCTTTTCTTTTGATACAAAGGCAACATTACTTGCAGTGCTTCTTCAAATGAGTTTGGAGCTTTAAAATCCAATGCTTCAACAAATATTTTAAAGTCTTTTGTTTCAAATAAATGGCCATCTACTGAGAGAGGATACGCCCAGTCAAACTCGGCTTGTTTAAAATCCCAACTTAAAAAATCATCTTCCTTATTTAATTCAGAAAACTTAGGTAAAGTCTGTTTTTTTTGAAGGGTATATGCAAAATTTAAATGTGGAGCCATTCTTAAACTTGGCACATAAGCTTTAGTATCCAATTCTAAAAAGGTATTAAAATCAAATTTTGATTTGAAGAAAATATCATCGACTAAAAAGAGTAACTTTTCTGTAGTAACCTTTCTCATCAATTCTACTAAATCCGTTTTAAACGCATTTTCTTTTACAAAAGTTAAGTTCGGTTTTGATTGGTTTTTTCTTTTCAATTTTTCATAAGCTTGCTCAAATTCAGTTGAACTGCAATGATAGAGTACAAGCATTTTAGGAGGATTTTCAACACAGTCGTAAAAGCTTCTGATCAAAGCATCCAATTGAAGGGCTCTATCTTTTGAAAAGACAATAATGGTGCAACCTTCTTTCAAAGATGAATTACTCGTAAGTACCAACTGCTCCAGTATGCTTATGTAAAGCTCTTTTCGCTCAAAATCATAATTAGAAGTCAGTTCCAGCCCCAGCTTTTTGGCAATATGTTTAATGAATTTTTTAATCAAGAATTTACTTTTTAATTAAGGTAAACATTCCGCAGCCGTAGTTGAAGTTATAATTATTTGCAAGGCTATTTTCATCCAAAGGACAATCTAGCTCAAGATTTCCTTCATCATTTACAATTGAAAATCGCTTGATTTCATAAGATTTTTCAAATATGGTTTTCAGATATTTTACTGAGAAAATTCGATGTGCATTAAACTCAATGCGTTGTTTTCCTATTGGTGTAGAAAAGTAAAATACCCCCCCTTTTTTTAGCATTTTGCCAATGTTTTCAAAGGCTTTTAAATGACCATAATAATCAATAGGGTCTCCATATCTACCCAATCCAAAATGTTCAATTACATGTAGAGATGATATGGAGTCATAAGCTTCTAATACATCGTCTGGAAGAATCATCAAGTCAGCTTGCTTGAATACGATATTTTCAACAGCTGTTTGCTGCGGACGAATATCCATTACCTCAATTTCTCTAAAGCTTGCAACATGAGCAATAAAGCCATCTATTCTTGATCCAATATCTAAATGCCGACTTGGATTGGCCTTAAAAATTTGCTTGGCCATGTATAAATCTTGATGAAAATAATGGCCACTCATTGTTCCGGCAGTTTCTGTTCTCTCATTTAATATGGGAAAAGGCTTACCAAATGGGAAATCTGTATTATTTCCTTTTTGTTGAATTAAGGTCGCTTTATCTCTATTGTAAAAAGACCATCCGCTAATCGTGCTTTTGAACTTCGAAACATCGAATCCATATAAATTCGCCTTTTCAACTATTTTTTGCTTCAAATTTGCCATAGCTAATACTTTATAAACCGATGTATGGATTTTAGGTCAAATGGACTTAAAATTAAGGACATATGATTGTGATTATCTTTGATAAACAAGATTAAGAATGTAGAAACAACATTGGAAACGATAGAAGCTAAAACCGCTCCTTTTAGGCCAAGAATTGGAATAAAAATCAAGTTTATCAAAACATTTAAAGCTAAACCAATTAGGCTTTTTATCAAAACAAACCGCTTTTTGTTTCTTATAATTAGATAATTACCAGTTCCCATTCCCATAAACACGGCATAAAAACCTAATCCGATATATTGCAATACCTCTCCTGAGCCGTAATAAGCTTCTCCATATAACACATCCATTACAATTGGACCCAAAAACCAAACCCCTATGGTGCAAAATATAGCTAGATATGTTAGTATGGTATATAGTTGTTTTAAGGTTGTTTTAAACTCCTTAATATTGGCTTTATACTTTTCAGTAATTATGGGCAAAAATGAGGAAACAAGAACCGAGGGTAAGAAAATAAATAACTCATAGATTCGAATTGCCACAGCATAAATTCCATTTTGTTCTTCTCCAAGCATTTCGGTTATCATCACTTGGTCAATTTTGTAGTACAATACAATAACAAATGCACTAATGGAGAACACGATAGAATCTTTAAGAAATGATTTAGCCGTATCCAAATTAAATGCACTTAGCTTTAATGAAATGGGTGAACCTTTAAAAGATATAACAAGCCCAATAGCAGCTATTGCAAACTCAATAGTAGAAGAAGCCACAAACCAGATTAATGAGGCCCCAGATTGTACCAGCCAAAATTTATAGACAGAAACAATCAAAAAAGCAATCATTCGAGCAATCACTGATTTCTTTTGCTTGAGTTTTGATTGGTAGTAGTAATCAATTGTATCAAAGGACTGAAAAAGGTATCCTGAGGTAAGTAAGAATACAAATTTGATAAGTTGACTGTCAAAGCCCTTTATGACCCCCATAAACAAAGTAGCCGCCACTATTCCCACAGTTGCGCCTATTAGTTTTAATCCAAGTACTGTGCTTAGTATTTGTTCGGCCTTATCTTTTCGATTAACTAATTCTCTTGGTGTTACATACTCAAGCCCTAAAGAAGGAAATAGGATAAAAAAGGTAAATATGGCGAGGCAGTAATTCCAAATTCCTGTTTTTTCAGGACCCAAATAACGAGCCACTAAAACGCCTATAAATAAGCCAACTAATAATCGAACAACCTTATCGATAAACAACCAAAGTGAGTTACCCAAAAGAGCTCTTCCTATTTTATCAATAAGGCGATTTACCATCTATTCAAGGATTGCTGGAGTTTTCAAAAGTACATGTTTCACCGCTGATACGAGCAAATAAGCATAAGATGGATTTATGAAACAACTTGTTTGACTTTAATTTTAAATAGGACCCAGTAGTAATCAAACCATACTTGCCATGGGCTTCGAATCTTATTTTTCAGTTTTGCCCTTTTTACCTCTTTTAAACTTTTAGTTACTAAAGCCGAACTAACACCCTCTGCTCCCATTTCAACTAAAAATTCATCGATAAAATCAACATCTAACTTAGCCCCTTTTCTCATCAATAGCTCATAATCACCCACTATTTGAAAGCTCTCATCAAATTGACCGAACTTTTCAAAATAACTAGAATTGATGAATGAACCGGCATGCAAAATTTTCATCTCACGTTGAAAAGAATACCAATTAAACGCTTCCCCAAAAGTCCTGATGAGCTTATCTGCTTTTACCATTCGTGTCTTTGCACAAACAAAATCTGCTTGACTTTTTTCAATTCGAAGCTTGTACTTTTCTAAGGCATTGGATTCGTAAATATCATCAGAGCCCAAAAAGGCAATATAATCTCCATTTGCTATGCGCAATCCTTTATTCCAAGCGTTATAAATTCCGGTATCGCTTTCACTTAACCATTTAAAAATAATTCCTTCTTTCAAAAAAAGAGGTTCAAATTTTTTAATAATCAACTTGGTTTGATCTGTTGAACCTCCATCAATAACAATATATTCTAATGGCCTA
>CAJXFJ010000191.1 GCA_913052515.1 uncultured Flavobacteriales bacterium
GTGCAGGAATTATTGCAGCAGGGGATGGTGCTAATGCTGCTATTGCTGCTGGAGGAACCGCAATTGGTGCAGGTGGCAGTGGATTAATGTATAACAGCACTCATTTCAATCATGGTAATTTTAAATCTTGGGGAATTTCAGAGGGTGTTGGTGCTGCGAGTGGTTTAGTTACAGCAGGTGTTGCCATTGCAGGTGGAGCATTTGCTGCAGGGGCTTTAGATGGTAGTGCTTTAGGCGCAAGTACTGCCTTAAGAACTGCTTTTAGTTTAACTGTAAAAGCTGCAACAGGCGCTGCAGCTGGAGCAAGTGGTTCTTCAACAGCTCAATTGTTAGAATGTGGAATAAACGGCCAAAATGTAGCTCACCATTTCAATGGAGCAGCAGTAGGAATTTCAGCAGCTACAGGTCTATTAATGGGCATGGCTAGCTACGGTATGTCTTCAAGAGTTATTAAACCTGTGGCTCCGGAAGCACCATCTTGGGGGGTGACTGAAGATCCAGACGAGATATTAAACGCTGTTCAGCATATATCTAATAATTTTCAAAATTATGGTGTGCAATTATCAGCTTACCGATTAAGCATGCTCCCTCTTCGATTAATGAACCCTGTTGGATTTAATACCGCCAAAGTTGGTTCTTTAATAAAGCATTAAAATAATTTTAAAACTCAATTCAATGATACTTTCTCCGAAACCACTGCATTCAATCGTTTCTTGTGTATTGTTAGATCAGCAAACTGATGAAAAGAAGCAATATTATTTGAATACTGAAATGTGCAAGCAAATCATTTCATGGAGCAATAAATTAACTTTAGAATCCGGCGAAACAGTTGGTGATAAAGAGAAGTTAACTAACAAGACCAAAGAAAGAGAAGTCAATCAATATTCAATTCCTTTAAATGAAGAAACTGCTTGGCTTTATGAACGGTTTCTTAAGGCTGCTAAATTTGCAAACCATGAGGCAGCATGGAATTTTGACATCAGTGGTTTTCACAACCCCTTGCTTTTGTTACATTATGAGGGAAATTATCAGCATCACTACGATTGGCATTTAGATATTGTAGGAGGGAAAGAGAGTGGTCGTAAAGTTTCTATGTCAGTTCAACTTTCAGATTCAGAAGATTATGAAGGAGGGGAGCTAGAAATAAAAACCTCTAATAAAGCTATGTCAACTACACGAGAACAAGGAGCAATTGCATTATTTCCATCTTACATATTACATCGTGTAAAACCAGTTTTAAGTGGTGAACGTTGGTGTGTTGTGGGATGGATACAAGGCCAGCAACACTTTAGATAAAGCTTAGTTTTTTAGAAAGAGCTTGAATTTCTTGACTAAAGTTAATTGCCTATTCGTTCTTGTTAAATAGTTGAGATTAATTTATAATCAAATAATGGCCTTTTTTCAACAAAGGTTTATCTGAGTTAATAGAAAAAGGATTGCATATTTAAATGATTTTAACATTTAGTCCTTATTTTTGAAAAAACTAAAGTGATAAACCTAAAGCTTTCTACCGATTAATACTTTCTTGTCTACCCAAATTTTATTATTTTTTCTATTCATTTTAAGCAATGTTCATGCTGCTTCTCATTTCAATTTTGATTGTGTTCAGAATGATTCTTTAAAAACTAATTTCTACCATCGTTTGGCATCGAACCCGGCTAGTTTTAAACAAGCCCTAGATAGTTTAGAGCAAATTCACGATAAGCTTTATAATCAACACCATGTCAAAGAAGTAAGAGAAGCTTATAAAGAAGTTCTGGAACTTCAGCAAGATTTTCTGGACTATGAAAGCATGTTGTTTGATACTTTGTTTTACCCTATGGTAAATCGAGTTCTCGATGAGCTAAAAGCGGCTAATTCAGAAACGCAATTGTACAACCATGTGCTGATAAGTAAGAGTAGAATTCCGAATGCCTATTGTTTTGGTAATGGCATAATTGTGATTAACCTGGGGATGATAAGTTTACTTCAGAATGAAGACCAATTAGCTGCGCTCTTAGCTCATGAATTTGCTCATCATCAGTTAAAACATATGGAGGAAGGAATACTCCACAAAAAGGAGTATGATAGTAATAAGGAGACCAAGAAAAAACTTCGAAAAATAAGTCGATCTGAATATGAACAAATGGCTAGGTTGGAGCAATTTCAGTTAGAGAGTGCTATGAATCAGCGAACCATGCAAAGATCACTTGAAACGCAAGCTGATTCAATGGCTGCCTTTTTACTTAGTAATTCAAACTACGAGTTGTCTTCAATTATTGAACTCCTCGAAATACTAGATCGTTGCGATGGTGGAAAGTACCAAATCAAGCTGAATTATAGTGAATTATTTAGTCAAGCAGATTATGTGTTTGAGAAGAATTTACTTTTGAATAGCCAAGGAATGGAGTTAAAGGAGATAGAAGACACGGCTTTAATAAACGCTTTAAAAACTCATCCTGATTGTAAGCAACGGATTGACTTTGTGCAATCAGATTTTGCTATAAAAAGTAGAGACACTGTTCAAATCGAACAGAACTTTATCCAATTGGGATTAATCAGTGATTATGAATTGCTTTTTCAAGATATTGAAAATCGAAGATATGCATTGTGTATTCTTCATTCATTGCAATTAAAGAATGCTGTCAGAAACGAGCCATTTCTCGATGTTTTTATTGCGAACTGTTTAGCAGAAATCTATTTTGCACAAAAAGATCATATGCTTTGGAACTACTTGCCATTGCCCAGAGAAGAATTCCCAATTAATTACCATCAGTTGCTCGTCATTATAGAAAACATCAGACTTTCAGAATTAAAGAAATTGAGCTTAGCCTACATTAGCCAAGTGATTCAATCGACAAAGGAGCAGTTGAACGACGACCAAGGCTATCTTACTTATTTAGAATTACAACAAAAATGCATCAAAGAAAATCGATTACCTCAAAAAGAGGAACTTGATCAGTTTAAGGAGCAATATCCATTAAACAGTTTTATTAATTATTAACCAACGCTTAAAATCAAAACATGAAAAAAGCACTAATCGCCATCTTGGCCATCTTCTTAATACATAGTAGTATGATGGCTCAAAAGAAAATCAACAATGTTATTAAAGTAAATCCTTCAAACATCAGAGCCATTAAGGGTAATAATGATGTAAAAGGCTATTATATGTTCTACAAAGCTGATAAATTAAAAAGTAAAGATTACAGTTATAAATTGGTCATTTTCGATGAAAACACTGAAAAAGTAGCAACTAAAACTTTAATTGCTAGTAAATATTTTCACTTGTTGGAATCTTCATACAATCAAAACCGTCTTTGTTTCAAGTTTTATGATGTAAAGGAGAAAATGGTCTCATTAATATTTTACGACAATGAAGGGAACAAAGTAGATACAGAAAAGTACGAAGCGAGGAAAATTGAAAAGAAAATGATTCTCTTCAGTATCAATGGTGAAACTAAAATGACACCTTCAATTATTCCTGTAGGCAATATTGGTTTTTTAGAGTATCGTATGGTTAAAAATAATTCTGACGGATATATTCTTACTTATTATTCAAATGATGGAAAAAAGAGCAGTTGGGAAACCAAGTCGGATGAGAACGCTGAAGAGTCTCAAACCTTAGGGCCATTAAGTGCCACAGAAGACTTAGTAACAAGCTTGCTGGCTACCAAGCCTAGTCGTATGTCAAGAGACATTCGATTTTTTGTAGTAGGAACTGACATTACCAACGGAAAAGAAACTTTTCGCTATGAAGTAAAATCTTCCAAATATCAAGAAAGCCCCATTAATGCTATATACAATAAGAAAACCAATAAAATAAATTTGTTGAGTTATTACTTTAGTAAAGATGAAAACATGATGAATGGCAGAAGTATTGGGATTGCCAATACCGAATTAAGTACCGATGGGAAGGAATTGAGTAAGAAATACATCAGTTGGAAAAAGGATGTAGCTAGTACATTAGCAGTGAATCAACACAATAAATTTGATGATATCGGATTTTTATTTTTTCATGAATTTGTACGTGCTGAAAATGGAAAAATATACGGCATAGGTGAATCATTTAGAAGAGCTAATAAAGGATCAAATACCGCTTTAAAAGCTTTGGCTGCTGCTAGTGGAGATGCAAGCGGTCTTGCATACATGACCGTTGAAATAGGTGATTTTTACCTTTTTGAATTTGATAGTGAATTTAATTTTCAAAAAGTAGAAATTGTTGAAAAATCAGCATCAAAGTATGATTTACCGGCTTGGGGTGCAGCTCCAATAATGTTAGGTTATGTGGCAAATGCATACGGTTGTTTTGATTTTTCAGGTTTAAAAACCATTAACCAAGGTAAAAGTTTTGTGCTGTTTTATCAAAATTATGAGAAGCGTAAGAAGGAGAAAAACCGCTCAGTGGCCGGTGTAATTTCTAATACTGGAGGTGAGTATGTAACCGATAAATTAGACATAGATACCGAGGCTGATTTTATTCGGGTATTGCCTGCACAAGGTGCTAATATATTGTTTGTCGAATTCTTTAAAAAAGAAAAGCGCATTGAAATGAACATGAAGAAAATGAATTACTAAATGTTTTCGGTAAATTGAATGTTGACCCCTACTGTGAAGTAGGGGCTTTTTGTTGCTATTAATTGCAAG
>CAJXFJ010000192.1 GCA_913052515.1 uncultured Flavobacteriales bacterium
ATTGTTGTTAATAATAATTCAACGGATTTAACTTCTCAAAGGGCAGAAGAAGCTGGGGCGACAGTGCTTTTTGAAGCTGAAAAAGGCTATGGTAGAGCTTGTTTAAAAGGCATCGATTATGTCAAAAATCAAAGGGTAAATCCGACTGAAATTGTCGTTTTTATAGATGCAGATTATTCTGATTATCCTGAACAAATGCCTAAACTAATTCAACCCATTTTAGACAATGAAGTAGATTTGGTTATTGGTTCAAGAGCCCTAGGAAATCGTGAAAAAGGAAGTATGACCTTTCCGCAAATTTTTGGAAATTGGCTTGCAACTTCACTTTTAAAGCTCTTTTATGGTGCACGATTTACCGATTTAGGACCCTTTAGATCCATTCGATATCAGTCTTTATTAGATTTAAACATGAAAGACCAAACCTATGGTTGGACTGTAGAGATGCAAATAAAAGCGGCTAAGCAGAAATTACGTTTTATAGAAGTTCCTGTCGATTATAGAAATCGAATTGGCTTCAGCAAGATTAGCGGAACTGTAAAAGGAACTTTCCTTGCAGGATATAAAATTATTGCCACCCTATTTAAATACTTTTGACTTCTGAAATTGACCTATGGAGCTAGTTCTCATTGTTATATATGGTTTGGCACTTGCTTTTATCTTTTGCTACAGTTTAATCCAATTGCAGCTGGTGTTTAAGTATAAAAAGTACAAGCAAGAAGCCAAGGTAGAAAAATCTCTTTACTCAGAAAATCAAGATTGGCCAAGCGTATGTGTGCAATTGCCCATTTTTAATGAACGTTATGTGGTCAATCGATTGTTAGAAGCTGTTGCCAAAATTGATTATCCAAATAATCGACTAGAAATTCAAGTTTTGGATGATTCAACCGATGAAACCCAAGCGATTTTACAAAAAAAAGTGAAGGAGTTAAAAAGTAATTCTCTGAATATAAAATACATTCATCGAGTAGATCGTTCTGGATTTAAAGCAGGTGCATTAGCGAATGGTTTGGAATTAACCGATGCGGAGTTTATTGCCATTTTTGATGCAGACTTCTTACCACCCAAAGAATTTTTAAAGCAAGCAATGCCGGCCTTTAATTCACCACAGCTTGGGATGGTACAAAGTCGTTGGGAACATTTAAATGAAGGATTTTCTTGGTTAACCAAATTACAAGCATTTGGATTAGATGCTCATTTTTCAGTTGAACAAGGAGGTAGAAATGCAGGACAACATTTTATTAATTTTAATGGAACAGCGGGTGTCTGGCGAAAGGAAACCATAATTGATGCAGGTGGTTGGCAAGCGGATACTTTAACGGAAGATTTAGATTTAAGTTATCGTGCTCAATTAAAAGGTTGGAAGTTTAAATTTCTTGAATCACTCGGTACTCCTGCTGAACTTCCAGCTGCTATGAATGCGCTTAAAACACAACAGTTTCGCTGGAATAAAGGCGCTGCTGAATGTGTGCGTAAGAATTTGGGAAAGGTATTGAATGCGAACAACCTACCCTTCACTACCAAGTTAAATGCTGTTTTTCATTTGATGAATTCCGCTGTTTTTCTTTGCATCGTTGTATTGGCTTTGCTCAGCATTCCCATGTTGGTTATTAAGCACTATTTTGTAGAATACCATCTTCTTTTTTTATTGGCAAGTGTCTTCATTATTAGTTTACCCATATTAGCTCTTTTTTATTGGACTTCTTGGGAAAGAATGTATACCAATAAATGGAAAGCATTTCTTCATTTTTGTGTACGATTTCCAGTTTTCTTATCGGTATCCATGGGTTTGTCCTTGCACAATGCATGGGCAGTTTTAGAAGGTTATATTGGCAAAAAGAGCCCCTTTTTACGAACGCCAAAATTTGCCTTGAATGAAGGTTCTAATGAAAAATGGTTTCAAAATAAGTACCTAAGTAAACAAATTCCGTTTCTTCCATTTCTAGAATTAGTATTTGCAATTTATTTTGCCTTTGGTATCCGTCTTGGATTTCAATATCAAGATTATGGTTTAATGCCATTTCATTTAATGCTTTTTGTTGGTTTTAGTTATGTTGCATTTCTTTCATTCTGGCATGGCTTAAAAGTGAGCAGATGAAAAAGGGCTTGTGGATTGGTCTCGCGCTTATTTCCACTTTAGCATATCTTTGGATTGGCTACGGACTTAATCGCTCCCATTTTGCAGAATTGCTTGTAGCTTTTGCCATTCCATTTGGCGCCTATTTTATCATGCTTACTTGGCGAAAAGAACGTCCGTCATTTAAATACCTAATTGGACTTTCAGTTTTATTTAGACTGATTTTTTTAGTGGCAATTCCAAGTCTTTCTGATGATTATTTTCGCTTTCTGTGGGACGGACAGTTAATTGCCAATGGCTTTAATCCTTTCGATTTTACTCCTCATGAATTTGAAGGTGAATTTGCGCTTAAGCAAAGCTTATTAGCAGGCATGAATAGTCCAAACTATTATTCCATTTATCCTCCTATAGCGCAGTATATTTATGCATTTGCTGCCTATTTGTTCCCCAATTCAATTTGGGGTGGAATAGTAAGTATGCGTTTGCTCATTCTGCTGGCTGAAATCGGTACTCTTTATCTTTTACCAAAGCTTTTGAAACTTTTTTTCATGAATCGTGAAAAAACATTGATTTATGCATTAAATCCCTTAGTCATTGTTGAATTGAGTGGCAATTTACATTTTGAAGCCATTGTAATCTTCTTTCTTCTTTTGTCTATTTATTTGTTACAAAAAAACACATTGGTTTTAGCCAGTTTTAGCTGGGCGTTTGCGGCTGCTTACAAGTTGACTCCATTAATACTTTTGCCTGTGTTTTTAAGGCTTTGGAAATGGCCGAAGCCCTTTTGGTTCTACGCGTTTTCGGCATTTGTATTCTTAGTCTTGTGGTTTCCTTTTCAAAGCTTTCAATTTTGGGAGCACTTTTTCAGTTCTGTGAATCTTTATTTTTCAACTTTTGAATTCAATGCTAGTATCTATTATTTAATCAGATGGATTTGGCAAAATGCGGTTGGTTATAATCCCATTCAAACTTTAGGTCCTATTTTGTCTAAACTAGCTTTTATTGGAATTATCTTCATATTATGGAGAAAGAAATGGCCCAATTTGAAATCGATTTTTACACCCATGTTAATGGCTTTTTTCCTTTACTACTCACTTGCAATGATTATACATCCTTGGTACATCTGTATAATGGTTTTTCTCTCGCTTTTTACCAAATACACTTTTGCTATTATTTGGTCATTCTTAGTGTTGTTCTCTTATGCTACTTACCAAACAGAATTGTATGAAGAGAATTTTATATTAATTGCTGTGGAATATATTCTCCTCTTTGGGTATTCTGGAATGGAGTTATTAAGACATGCTCAAAATCGGATGCCTCTTTTAATTTTAAGGTGAATTAATTATTTTAGTCTAAAACAAAGAAAATGACACTAGCGAGATTACTTTACCTTCTTGGATTTCTCTTAATCATTTATGCAGTTATTTCTGGTTTAAATATTCAGTATACGTCAAATGCTTTAGAGTCTACTTTTAAAAGTAGTTATTCGTTTAAAATAGGAACATTTGTTGTCGGTTGTGTGCTCTTATTTTTAGGAAGAAAAAGTAAGAAATAGACTAAGTTGGATTCTTTAATTCAATCGGAATTGCTTTGTCTTCTTGGTAAAGTTTGTGCTCGTGAATATCTGCAGGCATACTCACTCCAGCTTGACTTAGCGTTTCAATCACTTCTTTCATCACTCTGCTTTTTAGCAAAACAGAAGAACCAACAAAGTCAAGCGAGTTTATCCAAAAGTGCACTTTTAAATTAATCGTGCTTGTCGCAAATTCATGAATAACAATAAAAGGTTCCAAGGGTTTTGAGTGAACAATATCATCAATACCTTTTAAACAATTGTCAATACGTTTACTCACTTCAGCAATAGGTTCGTTATAATCAATACCCACAACAAAATCATGACGCAATAAGCCATCTCTAGTGTAATTCACAATTACATTTTTGATCATATTGGCATTGGGAATGAAAATATCTCTTCCGTTAAAAGTTCGGAGTTGTGTGTTTCTAAGGTTTAAAGCATCCACTTTTCCTGTAAAACCATTCACTTCAATCGTGTCACCAATGTCAAACGGACGACTAAAAGCGAGCATGATTCCAGACAGTAGGTTTTCACCAATGTCTTTAAAAGCAAAGCCTAAGATAAAAGCCATAACTCCAGCTCCGGCGAGTAAACCCGCCGCGGCTTTCCCTAATCCAATTTGGTCTAGAAAAAAGAAAAACCCAATAACAACAAATACCCAAAAAAGCAGGTTGCCTAAAAATTTAGCCAGTAGTTGATCCGAAAATCGTTTACTAAAACGGTTAAGAAATAGCCGTTTAATTAAGCTGCCAAGTAGTGCGAAAAAGGTCAGCAGAACGATTCCGATGAGTATTTTTGGGGAGGCTGATATAGCACTTTCTCCCCAATTTTGGAATTCTTTTTTTAGCTGTTCAATCACTTTACGAAGTTAAGAAAAGTGGTAATTATCTTTCTAAAATTAATTTGTGATTTTCCCATTTTTGGGCTTCAGTTAGTACCCTTAAGAGATACATTCCATCT
>CAJXFJ010000193.1 GCA_913052515.1 uncultured Flavobacteriales bacterium
AACCTAAGTTAACCCAAGAGTCAACGCCTTTTACAAATTCTCCATTGATTTTAAAATCGGTACCAACGGCATAAGCAGTGGCTGAATTTTCGGCATAATAACGAATTCGAACATTGTCAATTTCATAAGGAATAATGTTATTCATTTGTTTGTAGTAAGCTTCTCCTACAAATTTGAAAGGTCGGCCCCAAGCTTTAAAGTTATAATCAGCACCTATTACAAAATGAATTGATTCTTGCGCTTTGATGTCTTTGTTCAGGTTTCCTTCAAAATCCCTAAGTTCTCGGTAAAAGGCAGGTTGATGATAAAAACCTGTACTGAAACGAAACAAAAAGTCTCTTTCCCAATTGGGTTCATAGGCTAAATTGGCTCTTGGACTAATTAAGAACTCTTCGTTCAAATCCCAATAATTAAATCGAATACCTCCGGTAAAGCTCATTAAACTAGAATCTTTTCTCTCCCATCGGTAAGTTCTTTGTCCGTAGCCCATAAGTCGGTTACTACTGAGTGTATTCTTAGCACGGTAAACATTAAATAAGTTAAGTTCAATAGGGCGCTGTGGGTTTTGACCTGGAGTTTGTGGAGGCTGTGGAAGGGAGTATCCTGCAGAGTCTATTAAATCCCATTCGTTTAATTCATCAATAATTTCTTCATGCTGGAAGTTTAATCCCCATTCAATGCTTCCATTTGTTTTAATCAATTTACCACGGTGTTGTGTACTAGCAACGGTTGCATCCAAATAGTTTCTTGCATGATTTAAGTAAGAACCAACACCTCGATTAAATGCCACATCACCGAACTGGTCACTACCTAAATCACGTTCCAGTTCGTCGATAAAATACTGCCCTAAAATGTCAAATGTTTCTGTTTCGAACGAACGGAAAGCCGAAGTAATGAGCTTTAGTTCTAAATTGGGATTGGGTTTGTAGGTATTGGTAATAGACCCAAAATAAGTTTCATAGTCAGTGACTTCCTGTCCTTCAAAGTAAATAGTTAATCGAAGCGCTTGTTGAATCGTACCAAAATTGGTTTCTCTTGTTTCTGGAATGAAGTTATATTGATTTCGAGCATAATTTCCTAAAAAGCCAATTTCCCACTTTTCACTTAAGTCATAAGTAATGTATGACTGAATGTCGGCAAATACTGGCTGATAATCTCCATCCGTATCTAAACTTCCCAATACGTATTGATTACTTCGGTAACGAACACCACCTATATATGTCAATCTCTTATCTTCTGAACTACCTTCAACATGGGCTGACCCTCCTAAGAGACTTGCACTTACTGAACCTGCGAATTCATCTGGCTCTTTATACTCAACCGCTAAAACGGAAGACATTTTATCGCCATACCTTGCTTCAAACCCACCTGCCGAAAAATTGATATTTTCAATCAAATCAGGATTAATAAAACTCAAACCTTCTTGGTTTCCACTACGAATTAAGAAAGGACGATAAATTTGAATATCATTGACGTAAACTAGGTTTTCATCAAAATTTCCTCCTCGCACATTATATTGAGAACTTAATTCATTATTTGAGCTAACACCGGGTAGTGTTTTAACAACGGCTTCAAAGCTTCCATTAGGAGAAGGAATATATTGTATGTTTTTCGGATCAACCGATTCCATGGTATTTCCTCGGTTCTTTTCTTCCTCTACAGCAACTTCTCCAATATTGACAGATGAAGGTTTTAATCGAAAATCTAAGCTTAGCTTTTCACCCTTCTTTAGGTTTAGCTTTTTTTCAACTTGCTCAAAACTAATGTGACTAATAACCAAGGTAATCTCCTTTTCAGCAGTTACTGAAATTTGATAATACCCATCCGATTTACTTGAAGTTCCGCCGGCTTCTCCTTTTACGCCAACTGTTGCAGCTTCTACAGCTTTGCCATTTTCATTGAAAATATAACCGCTTACAGTAGCTTTTTCTTGCGCATGAATCAACAAAGCTAGAAAAGTGAAAACAAGAAATGTGAAAAGCTGTTTTTTTAGCACGGCTTCAAAAGTAGTAAAATTGTAGATCGACAAATATCCAAACATTAACGCAATAGCAGTCAATTATTGTCTATGAGTTTACCACAAAAACGCTTTAATATCCGAGTTTATGCCTTGGTAGTTAGAAATGATGGTTTCATTTTACTTTCAACTGAGAATAGAAAGGGATTTTCATTTACCAAATTCCCAGGTGGGGGAGTAGAATGGGGAGAAGGAATTTCAGATGCTTTAAAGCGTGAATGCAAAGAGGAATTGGGTGTTCAAATTGATATTGAATCGCATTTTTACACAACTGACTTTTTTCAGCCTTCGGCTTTCAATGAAAATGATCAATTGATTTCTATTTATTACAAGGTCGATTCAAGTTCATTTGAGCCAATTAAACACGGACAATCTGCATTGGATGTAGAAAAGGGAAACAAACATCAATTGTTTTGGTATGATCTAAAGTCACTTAAAAATGAAACCTTGACTTTTCCCATCGATCAAAAAGTATTGCAAAAGCTTAAGCTTTCTTTTTAATTTCCTTGATAGGTTAAAGTAGAAAAGTGATTAGCATCAAATTCTTGATTGGCTATATCCAATAATTCAGATGCACTGATTTGGTCAATCTGATGATGAATTTCTTCTATGGTTTTCACTTGATTGCTCATTAAAAAGCTTTTTCCATAAGATAGCATTAGGCTTGCATTGTTTTCACGGGAAATAGCCAATTGTCCTTTCAATTGTTGTTTGGCTAAATGCAATTTGCTAGTGCTAAGCGATTTTTGAGTCAAGAGTTTCAACTCTTTTTCTATAGCTTTTATACAACGAGACATATATTTTGGATCTGAAGCGAGGTAAATTGAAAATTCACCAGAGTCTGAAAAAGCAGAATAATTCGATTCCAAGTGATAGGTATACCCAAATCGCTCTCTCACTTTTAAGTTCAAAATACTATTCATCGCTGGGCCACCTAATACATTGTTGAGTAAAGACATGCCATAGCGTTTAGGACTTTTTGCACTTATGCTAGCCTTCCCCATCATATAATGTGTCTGCATACTCCCTCTGTTTACTTCTTGATGAGTTGGAGCCAAAGGAAGAAATGCTTTTCTGTCGATTTCTGCTTTTTTCGTGGGAACTTCCTGAAAAAGCTTTTCAATCAATTTTTTCAATCGTTTAACCGAAATATTGCCCACACTGCTAATTACCATATTTGATGCAGTGTATAATCGATTTTGATAAGCTTGAATGTGTTTTTTACCAAGGGCCAAGACACTTTCTTTTGTTCCTAGAATCGGGTTTCCTAATGAGTGACCTTTAAAGAGTTGACTTTCAAAGTCGTCAAAAATTTGATCAGAGGGACTGTCTTGATAAACTAGAATTTCATCAAGAATAACTTCCTTTTCTTTTTCTAATTCCTTTTCAGGAAAAGTAGCATGGAGACTAATGTCAGCAATTAACTCTAGCGCCCGATTGTAGTATTCCTTTAAAAAAGAAGCATACAAACAGGTCATTTCTTTGGTCGTGTAGGCATCTAATTCTCCACCAACACTGTCTAAACGATTTAAAATGTGATAGGCCTTTCTATTTTTGGTCCCTTTAAATAAGGCATGTTCTATAAAATGAGCTAAACCACTTTCACCATCAATTTCATCTCGGCTACCGGCATTAATAAATAATCCAACATGTGCAACTGGTCTATCGGTTTGTTTGTGAATAACACGTAAACCGTTTGGTAAGTCAAAGGTGATGAATTCGCTGTTGTATTTCATGGAGGCTAAAAGTAGTTAAAGGAAGCTTACAGCAATTACTTACTCCTCCTTTTCTACCATATTCAAATAATGCTCATAGCGCTCGAAAATCTCCTTTACATATTTATATGGTTCGCTACCTCGGCAATAGCCATAATAAACTACTTCACTTTTATAGTATTCTGGGAGGCTTTTGTTTTTGAGCATTTCAGCCACATTTTTATCCCATACTTCAGGGTTAAGCTCATGGTGCTCTGCTAATCGAATCGCGTCAAATACATGACCAAGTCCAACATTATAAGCAGCTAATACAAATTTCACTCGTTCGGTCGAGTCACTCACTTTCTCTAAAAACTCCTTGTTCAACCACAATAAATATTTTACACCGGCTTTCACATTTGCTTCTGGACTAGAAATGGAATCCACTCCAAACGACTCAGCCGTTTCTGGCATGAGTTGCATCAAACCATAAGCACCTGCCCAACTTTCCACATAATGATTAAAGCCAGATTCCTGATAAATTAAGGCACTTAATAGTTTCCAATCCCAACCCAAAGGTTTTACAGCCTCTTTAATTAAAGAGTCATAAGGACTAATTTGTCCGCTTTTGGGTGTAAATAATTCACTTTTTACCCGTGAACGGTAGAGTTTCGTATTTCCATAATATTTCAAATAGATTACGCGGAAATCTTTTGTCTTTTTAAACTCTTCAAGCCATAGGTTAATTGCTTTTAGAAGTTGAGGCGTGTTTTTTCGCAAAGCCCAAGCTATTTGCTGCTCTAAGCTTACAGGTGTTTTTGTATATAGGTTTCTGTAGAATGCCTGATTGATTTTGGCAACATGTCTATCTGCAACAGTATAATCAATTTCA
>CAJXFJ010000194.1 GCA_913052515.1 uncultured Flavobacteriales bacterium
ATTTATCCATGTAATATGCCCACCTTTCGAGCACGATAAACAAATCGGTAAGTTGTTGAAAAAGAAGTTGAATCCGTGGGCCAATACTAGCTTCTTTTTGTTTTTCTACCACTAATGTTTTCAGCGTGTTGACACTTTGTATAAAAATGGCCTCTCTACCCTTTACATCTGTTTGTGTGATGTTTGCCAACAAAATCAAAGGGTCTTTCATCAAAATAGGCTGCCAACTACCTCTCTTTTTATTTTGAGTATCATAAAAGTTTAGCAATTCCGAAAACTGCCCCAAAAAGTACAAGCGGTCTTGAAAACTTTTGCCATCCGCCTTTATGTTGGCAGGAAATAAAGCCTTTTTGAAACGCTCCTCTTGTATTTGTTGGGCTGAATTCATTATCTCATGCCTTTACTTAAGTTAGAAGCTTCTTTTAAATGAAACGGGTAAACAAAATTGTGTCTAGTATTCGTCTGATTATACTCATAGCTTACACTTATGGTAATTAATCCCTCTTTGACATCTTCAAACTCTACTTCTACAGAAAGCACCTTAATTCGTGGCTCATAGTGAAGTAAACTCGTTTGAACTGCATCTGCAATTTCACCTTTCAAACTTTCGTCCATTACATTAAAGATGTACTGTTGTAAGCCAAGGCCAAATAACTGTTCAAGTTGGTGTTCACCTCTTTTGGTGTGTAATAAGATTTGAATATTTTCTTTGATGTTCTCTTCAAACTGACTGAGCATAAGCTCTCCAGTTTCCCAAGAAAATTGCACTGGAAAACTCCAACCAGAGCCTAAAAAGCCTTTCTCTTGTCTTGTTTGTTCCTTATCCACCGATCATGACATTAAATGCACCTAACACTATGGTTCCTCCATGTGCCGTTGTATCTCCTAATCTTGCCGCTGGCATTCCACCAATCATAACCGTTGACGAGCCTTTTACAATACTATCAGGCGGTCCAACACAAACACATGAATCGCCTACTTTTGCCGCAGGAAGATTGGCAATCAAAACCGTTGGCTCTCCGGGCCCGATAATCGGTCCGCCCACATGAGGAACCAAAACGGTTAACATAGGGCAGGTATGCATATCAGTTATTCTAGCAGCTGGTGGCATAGTGTTGATTTTTAGTTTATCATAATCATGGCGGCATTGAGCTTAAGCTCTGCCCCACCTTTCATAGAGGCAGTTGCACTTCCTTCTAAAGAAAGTTGCGTTTGCGCCGTTGCTTTTACATTCATTCCCTTTAGTTCTGTATCTCCACCAGAAGCTTCTATACTTACGCCTTGATTGCCTTTAATACTTACTTTCTGATCTGACTCAATACTGATGTTCTTCGGACTTTTCAAACTTATTCCACTATCAGAAAGGGTTACCTTATTGCTGTTTTGATCTTCAAGTACAATGTTTTTGTTTTTATCATCAAAGGTTACTTTGTTCTTTCCGGGAGTGGAAAGGGTTAGCACTTTATCTTCATCATTAAACTCAATAAAAACACCACTTTTAGTAGCAATGGCCTTTTTCGAATTCTTTTCATCTGGAGTTAAATCTTGAAAAGGTTTGTTGTTAGAGCTGCTATATAAGCTGCCTAAAATGATAGGAAACCTTGGGTCTTCATTTAAGAAGCTCACAATGACTTCATCGCCAACTTCAGGAATAAAGAAAGCCCCAGCTGAAGAGCTTGCATAGAAAGTGGATAAGCGAGCCCAAACTCCTTCTCCGCTTGCATCAAAAATGGGAATATCAATTTGAACCCGATATTGACTATCAGGGTCGTCGTTTATCTTCTTTACAGTTCCTTGGAAAAGCCCTTTTGCGGCAGGTAGTAAAGCAGCTGCGGAAGGTGCAATTACATCTTCTTCCTCTATAAACCAATCGGCACTTAAGCCCATGCCTACTTCTGTGGTCCAATTTCCATTTGCAATTTCGTGACGAACAGTGCCAATTATGTGGTCACCATTAAAGCGAGCTCCCATTCCTTTTAAGGTAAAATACTTGGCAGGCAACAAAAGCGCTGTTCCTTGACATTTTAAGGTTCCTATAATTTTTGCATAAGCACTCTTGTCGATCTGTGACTTGGTCCAAGTAGTGAGTTCATCAGAAGTTAAAGCAGCAGGCGTTTGCAAGAGAAAGTCCGATAAACCAACTACATCCGATAACTTTTTCGAGCTCAAATTCCCAGGCCCGGTTTTGGATGTATTTGAAGTGGCATTGATGACTTTTTGAGTTTTATAGTCCCAAGAAGAGGCTTTGGCTGATGCTATTTGACTAACGGAATCTAAGTCCGCATCAAAGCTCAAAATATTATCTCCGTATGCTAATGTCAAAACGGAAGAAGTATCAGCATCAGCTTTCACTACGGATACTTTTCCATTTATTGCATTTACGATTAAACCGTTTGTTTCAGCACGACTTAACATAAAATCCCAATCCGAGCAATAGTATTGAATTTGTTCTGGCCATTCGGTATCAGTAGCGGTTACATCTGAGGATAAACCTGAGTAATTGCCAATAATTGAAGTAATAATATCGCTGTCTTTTTTCTTTGAAAAGCTTGCACTTTTTCTTCCTACTGTCATTTTTATGGCAGCATCTCTGCATTCAACGAATAAGTTAGATCCTTCAAATTCATTCACACGCAAACTTTGCTTGGTAATCATTCCTTTAAAAATTTGCTTGTTTGTCGAATCGTATCCAGCTTCAATAACGATATCCTTGCCAGGCAGAAAAGTATCGGAAGAGCTTACTTTAAAATCTCCGGTACTAGCATCTCCATCCTTTAAAACTATTGTTGCGGAAGGGATTCGATTTATCCCTTGAAAAACTTCTATAGATATGATTTCATAATCACTAGGAATACTACTTCCAGCAACTTTCACCTCAATAGTGGCTATGCTTCCGCTTTTTATTTCTGTAGACCCAGCCATTAGTTAGTTGCTTGAATAATAGGTGGAAATACCAATTGTTGCCCTCCTGCTAATTTTCGAAATTTATTCAGTTTGTTGTGCTTTGCTACTTGAATGTAGTAGTTCTCATCGTTCCAAATTTGATAGGAAAGTTTAGGCAAATTGTCGCCTTCAACAACCGTTAAACGGTGGCTTAAATCTGGTGACTGTGGATTGTCTTTTTTAGTAACTGTTTTTGCCGAAATGTACTGGCTAAAGTTTAAAGAAATTTTTGCTCGAAGCGGACTTCCATCAGGTTTAAAAAGCGTGTAGTTAATGTCCATTGACGTTAATACCCCTTTAAAAATCAAGTCTTTTCCCCATTGAATTTTTACAAAATTGGGGCGATGAATAGAGCCATTGTAGGTATAGACAATTGTTTCAATGGCATCCACTTCCTTTTTCATATTCAAGCGCTTTGCATCTACCACACCTGTACAATCAATCACAATTTCAAAGCTGAGCTTATCACTTGCGGTACTCTTGTATTTTTGAGAAGGCGAGCTTGAATCAGGAGCCTGATTTTCGTCGTATTGTATACTCTTTTGCCATTTTAAAGATTCAGGGTTAATCATAACCGCATAAGGAGAACCAACTTTAGTTTGGTACTCCTTGTCTTTGTATGCAGTTAATTTCATGGCTTGTAATCCTGACATTTTCTATCGTTTGTTTTTCTTTCGTCCAGTTTGTTGAAGAATGAGCTGTTTACACTCTCCCATAAGTTGTTTTTTCAAGCGATCAACAACAAAAGGGGACATTCCATCTTCTTTGTTACGATGGCTCACTACATCTGTTTTAATGCTTATTTCTCTGATTTCTATGGCCATGTTTACTTCATGTATTTTTTAATCTTACTGCTGTTCATAATGTTAAAGAAGGTATATGCCAATTCAACAGATTCCATTACAATGGCATTTTCTTGCGATTTTAAATCAGAAATGGAATACTTGACTGGGTATGCTTGGTGAAACAACCACACCTTAGATGCTTGTCCTTTGTTGTTGAGCAACTTTACGGTTACATCTTGGGGACTGATTGCTTTTGTTAAGCTTAGGTCCATAATGGAAGCACACCATGCTGCTAATTTTGAATTAGGAAGCAAAAGGGCTCTCTTTAGCGAAAGGTTTGAACCTTTTGCGGTAGTAGGAAGTCGATACTTGAAACGGTTTTCACCACCAGCACCAACTTCCTCCACATTCATTTCTTTAGAAAGCCCACCTACTTCTTGAAAGCTATTGGTTTCGCCCAAACAGCTTACTTCAAAGTAAAAGCCAAGTGGATAATTACTTTCCATTCGTTACTTCTAGTTTCTCATGAGCAATTTCTATGGTATCCACCGCTACTTCATTGCCATCAGATTTTAAATCTGTACTTGTAATTTTTGTTGGCCAAGCGTTGGTAAGCGTCCACTGCATGGTCGTTTTCCCATTTTCATCTAATAGCTTGATGATAACCGTTCTACGCTTAATGGTATTCATCGAAATTTGTTTGTGCCAATTCCAAAAGGTATTGTCATTCACAAAAATTCCACGCTTCATGGTAATGTTACCATACTTAACAATGCCTGGCATTTTCTCCGTTGAAAACTCAGGGCTATTGCTTTTTCTGTATTCAATAATCTGGTTTTCTGCATCCATGCCTGAAACTTCTTG
>CAJXFJ010000195.1 GCA_913052515.1 uncultured Flavobacteriales bacterium
ACGCTTTATGTTACGGATGCTAACAATAATGTTGATTCAGCGACAGCAAAAGTAACGGTTATGGATACTTTAAAACCAATGATTTTGGCTTGTCCAAGTAATCTAAATGTTTTTACGGACGCAGGCAATTGTACAGCAGTAGTAAATTGGCTAGCACCAACTTCCACTGATAATTGTGGAGTAGATTCCTTAATTAGTAACTATGCTCCAGGTGATTCCTTTGGAATTGGAACAACAGAAGTGATTTACATTGCGTATGATGAGTCTTTAAACACCGATACATGTCGTTTTACCATTACAGTGGTAGATCAAGAGAAACCTGTAATTGCAGGGATTCCATCGAATATTATCATCAACAACGATTCTAGTATTTGTGGGGCAGTTGTTCAATGGATTGCTCCAACTGCAACCGATAATTGTACTTTAGATTCTTTACGAAGTAATTATTCGCCTGGAGATGTATTTCCTGTTGGGACAAGTACTGTAACGTATGTTGCTTATGATTCTGATTTCAATACAGATACAGCTAGCTTTACCATAACGGTAAACGATACCGAAAAACCAATTATCATTTGTCCAAGCAACATTGCACAATGTGATTCAATCGTTGACTTTTTAGATGCGATTTCAACAGACAACTGTGGAATAGCCAATATGGTTAGAACAGACGCAACTGGTCTAAACTCTGGAGATCAATTTCCAATTGGAGTAAGTACACTTTCATATTTGGCAACAGATATCTACAACAATCAAGCAACTTGTTCATTTGATGTAGAAGTATTCACGCCTCCAACCGCCAATGCGGGGCCCAATTTAGCAACGAGAGATATAGAACCAGTTATAATTCAAGCTTCTGTTACTCATGCAGCACAAATCAGTTGGATGCCTTTCATGAGTTTGTCAGATGCCACCATCGAACAACCTTTGGCTAATCCTAAAACCACCACTAAATATACCTTAACTGTTACTTCTCCTGAAGGCTGCACGGTAAGTGATGAAATGGAAATAGTTGTAGATGTTGTTCAAAAACTAGAAGCAACAACACTTTTCTCTCCTAATGGCGATGGAAGGAACGATACCTGGACCGTGAATAAACCAGAATTGGTTAGCGCTTGTAAGTTGGTTATTTTCAATAGAAATGGAACCGAGGTCTATTCTACCAATAACTACAACAACGATTGGGATGGTACCATAAGAGGTGAAAATCTACCTGAAGGGACCTACTATTATGTATTTGATTGTCCTGATGGAAGATCATTTAATGGACCCATTACCATCTTAAGAGAAAGACGTTAAGCCTAGTATTAAAAGTTTAAATCATAAAAATGAAAAAGTTAATAATCATTTTATTTATCGCAATTGGATTAAATGCGGTAGCCCAACAAACTCCATTAAGTAATTTCTACAACTTTAATGAGTATCTAATAAATCCGGCAGAAGCAGGGTATAAGAATAAGATTGAAGGAACCTTAAGCCATCGAATACAATGGCAAGGCTTAGATGGAGCGCCAAAAACTTCATTCTTTGGAGTTCATACAGCGTTAAATGAAAAAATGGGATTGGGCTTAAGAATCAACATGGATAAAACAGACATACTTAGGCAGTTTAATCCGGCACTTTCTTATGCATACCGAGTAAAAATAAATGAAGAAACCAAATTACACTTTGGAGTTTCTGCTATGATGGTGCAAAACTCGGTTGGCTATAGCGAAGCAGTAATAGGTGATTTAGCAGATGAAGTTATCAATGGTGGCGATGAAACAGGTGCAAATTTTGATGCTGAAGCTGGTATTATGCTACAGTACAAAAAGGGAAAGCTTGGAATTGCTTCTAGACATTTATTTGAGTCTGGCGTGAGTTATAATTTACCTGAAAATAGGGGGGAAGGAACCTTTGAGCGTGTTCGACAGTTTACCAGCTACGCTTCTTACGAATTTAAACTTCATGAAAATTGGACTTTGGAGCCTTTTGTATTGACAAGAAATCAAGGTATTGAAAGTTTTCAGTGGGAAATGAATGCCTTAGCTACTTGGAACAAAATGCTATATGCAGGAGTAGGTTATCGTGATGAAGCTGGGTATATTGTCAGAGCAGGTTTTCAAATTACAGAAGCATTAGTGGCTGCTTATGCTTATGAGTTTTCCACAACTGGTGTAGCTTCATATAGCAATGGTTCCCATGAGTTTATGATTGGATATAAAATTGGTAAAATTGCCAAAAAACAACCTATAACCGTTGAGCCTCCCAAAGCGGTAATTCCTGTAGAAACTCGGCCAATTGAAGTAGTTGAAAAAGAGCCGGAAGAGGTTGTAGAACCTATCATTGAAAAAACACCAGAACCAATTGTTGAGGAAGTGGTGGAAGAAGTTGTAGCTGAAGAGTCAACAGAAGTAGAAAGTTATTTTGCGGAAAAGATTGTATTCAGTTTTGAAAGCAAGCAAATACCCGAAAGCATTAAGGGTGATTTAAATGAAATTGCTGCAATTTTGGTTAAATATCCGGAAGCGAAAGTGAGAGTAGAAGGTCACACAAGTACGGATGGAACAGATGCGCAAAACCAAATCGTATCAGAAAGAAGAGCTAAACTGGTGAAAGATTATTTAATGGCTCAAGGTGTTTTGGAAAGCCAAATTGTAACCAAAGCAATGCTTGATCGGGAGCTTTTAGTTCCGGACAATACGTTGGAAAATAAAAAAATCAATCGTCGAGCAGAAATTGAATTGATTCAAGATTAATTGTTTTTTGTCGTTATTAAGAAAGGCGTTCATTTTAGATGAGCGCCTTTCTTTTTTAATCGAATCACAGCGTCAACAAAGAACCTGGTGATCGCTTAATAGGTTTCTGCTTTCCTTTGTTAGAAACTGTGTTTTCTACTTTCTCTTTTGTTTTTTCAACTTCTTGGTTCATAGCTGATTTCGCTTTTTCTTCCAAGCCTTCCGCTTTGTTTTCAACGGTACTTACTGCTTTTTTTTCTGCTTCTACTACTTTTTCTTTTGCATGCTGAAAAGCACTAGAATGTTCAATTTTTGCTTCCACTTCTGAAAATTCCTTTTTAATTGCTGCAGAAATGTTTGCAAGCTTTTGCATCAAAGGCTTTTTAGGGCCTTGAGGATTGAGTTGCTCAAGGTTTTTTTCGGCATGCTCTAACGATAAGGAGTATTTTTTAAATAAGGAATTAAACAAAACGTAAATCAATAAAGCATAACCCATAGGCATTAGCAACAATGAGAAAATAATCATACTACAAAAGCGCGAAACTTTAGCGGTTATCTCATGTCCAGAAGACTTAATAAGGGTTCGTATCTCTTTAAAGTCACCACTAACGCTTTTACCTACTTTTTTGATGTCGTAGGCCACATCGGCTTTTAATTTTTTGAAAACTTTACTACCATTTTTACTACTGTCTAAATGCGCTATTTCTTTTTCATGCTGACGCATTAATTCTTTGTTTTCGGCTTTTATACTCTTTACTGTAGCATCTAATTCTTTAACATAACTAGAACCAAAATCAATCGCTGCTGAATCGTAAATATGGTGCATAGTTGCGGTGTAAATTGATAAACCTGGGCTTAGCGCAAGTACCAAGACTAAAATCTTAGTAATGTGTTTGTTTTCCTTTTCGATGAGACTGATGATAAAAAAGATGACTAAGCAAATTTTAAACCCCAAACTTTTGGTAATTGAAAAAAGCATGAGTTGAATGAAAGAGATACTGTCGGTAATTAGCAGGTAACTTTCTACTTTGTCTAAGGAGTGAGTAACCCCTTGAGAATGGCCACTAATAAAAGGAATGTTGATGACGCTAATGCCTGCAATTATCATTTTAATGTCACTAACAATGGCTAGAAATTCTACATTGTTTTGTGCCACACTTTTTAAATAATTAAAAGCACTTTCTTCAAAAATTCCTGCTACCGATAAACAAACAAGTGCAAATGCCAATAACCTTGGCCATAGAGTCGTTTTCTTTTTCATACTGCCTTATTTTACAATGTTGCTTAGGTTTCCTTGAAATTCATCATAATCCAAAATGGTGGTATTCATATGATAATTTGAACTCTTTTGCCAAATAAAAAATCCCTTGGATTTCCATAAATCAGGAACATTGGGTTCTTCTGTATTCTCATATTCAGCTAACCATAAATCATATTCGGCCAATGCATCATCTTTAAAATACTCTTGAGCAAAAGCATAATCGGTATATAGAATAGGTTTACGGCCAAACTTTTCATGTATGGATTTCAGAAAAACAAGAATATCACTGACCATTTGAGAGCCACTTACGCTTGAAGTCATACTTCCTTGTTCAATGTCTAAAACAGGAGCAATGTCCGTTGCTTCAATGTTGCCAACTGTTGCATAAAAATGTGCTGCTTGAATTTCTGGATCTACTGAGCAATCATAGAAATGGTATGTTCCTCTAACAAGGCCTCTTTCTTTGATTTCATTCCAATTAAAATGAAACTCTGGATCCACAAAATACTGACCTTGAGTAGCTTTGCAAATTGCAAAGCGTAGACTATCTTTTTGGTCTAGTTTTTCAATAATATCACCTTGAAAATGAGAAACATCAATGCCATAGT
>CAJXFJ010000196.1 GCA_913052515.1 uncultured Flavobacteriales bacterium
TCCGCTGATGGTGTATTTTTCTTGAGAAATGGCTAAAAAACTAAAATTGATTAGCATCAAGAAGAGAATGAGTCTTTTCATTTTTTGGTCTGATTTCGGCCGCAAAAGTATCACGACTTTTGTTAGTCTGACATTGTCAAACCATGAAGACTATATAAAGTTTATAAACGGCTAATAAAAGATATAAAAGGTTATTGCTTTAAAGCTCTATCCATTTGTCTTTTAGCATCTTTCGCCTTTAGACTTTCGCGCTTGTCTTGAAGTTTTTTCCCTTTAGCAAGTGCAATTTTTAGTTTAGCAAGCCCTTTTTTGTTTATATAAAGGGATATTGGAACAATGGTTAGACCTACGTCTTTCTTCTTTTTAAAGAGCTTTTCTAACTCATGCTTATGCAATAAAAGTTTTCGTTGTCTTGTTGGTTCATGGTTTGAAAAACTTGCTTCTGAATAAGGTGTAATATTGATATTTAGCGCAAACAGTTCTCCTTTTTTAAAGGCACAATAACCTTCTTTTATGCTTGCTTTTCCTTCTCGTAACGACTTTATTTCGGTACCTAATAACTGAATACCAGCTTCATATTCATCGATGATTTCATATAAATGATATGCTTTTTTATTTCGAATACTAACGTTGTTTGAAAATGAATTGGCCATGCATCAAAGGTAAGCTTTCATACAGGAATGAAAGTGAAAACTTGTCAGTTTTATAGGTGATAAAAAGGAAATATTGTCAGCTGTTTTGTCGTATACGCCTTTGGTATTCAGTTTGTTGAAAGGGTTGTAAAGAAGTTAAATCATAAAATTAAATATCATGACATTAGTAAAATTTAAAGAGCGTTTTCCATCGTTTTTAGATGAAGTTTTTGGAGGTGATATGTTTGAAACACCTACAAATTCTTCTTGGGTGAATAGCACAGTACCTGCTGTTAATGTAAAAGAAAATGAAACCAATTTTGAATTGGAATTAGCAGCTCCTGGTATGAAAAAAGAGGATTTTAAAATTGAACTCAATGAAAACATTTTGGGAATTTCTTCAGAAAGCCATGAGGAGCAAGTTGAAGAAAAGGAAAAGTATTCAAGAAGAGAATTCAGTTATCGTACTTTTCGAAGAACATTTACGCTACCAGAACATGTTGATGAAAGTAAGATATCAGCAAGTTATGTAGATGGGGTACTGAAAGTAAGTATTCCTAAGAAAGAAGAACAGAAGAAATCAGCAAGTAGATTAATTTCGATTAACTAAAATAGCTGATTTCTGCTTCATGATTGGAGAGAAACGCATGAACTAAGTTGGCCATATCTTGGTCATCATAAGCCGCTGTTATGCGGCTTTTTATTTGCTCTAAATTTAAGCTGGTTTCTTGTTTTGGAATTGTTCCGTATCCTTTAAATCTACCATTTTCTATAAGCACAATAGCCGATTCATGATTCATGCTTACTTCATCTCTCACCAAATAAGTCGAGTTCTCCTTGATTTCAAGATCTAAAGCTTTATTTATTCGCTGATTGTAGCTTTTAGCTTCTTCTTCACTTGTACAAGCTCCCTTGCAATCCACTGGTTTGAAATAGTTGCATTTACCGCTTCCTAAGGGCTGTAGTCCACATAGCCTAGGACATAGTTGATGGTTTATAACCAAATTTTCTACAAATTCATGTGCTTCATGCTGATTCCTAAATGCATGAATCGGTTTATCAAATTTGCCACATTTTCCAATATTCAATCTTTGGTATCCTTTTCTATCTTCAAATAAAAATAGGCCATAATTCAAGCTGAATCTTTTTAAAGAACTGTTGTATCTAGGCCAATGCTTTTTGATTTCTGCAGCTTCTGAAATATCCAAAATGGGCTTTGAAGGAATTAGTTTAAAATCAAGGCTATAAATATTTTTTACAAAGTGGTATTTAGAGCGGGTATTTGAATTTCCAGAGAAGTGACTATGAACTCTTTTTTTGATGTTTTTAGCTTGGCCGATATAAACGATTTTACCTTGTTTGTCCTTCATGTAATACAAACCTTGTTCTTCAGGCAGCGCATTAAAATCAGCCTTGGCTAGGTTAGGAGGGAGCAATGCTTCTAGCGAAAGCGGATTTAAAGCTTTTTGAATAAACCCTTCAGTGTCTATTTTTAAAAGCTTTTCAAACAATAGGGCAGTAGCTTTAGCATCGCCCATAGCTCTATGCCTATTCTGAAGGGGAATTTCTTCTGACTTACAAAGTTTCCCTAAGCTGTATGAGGCTTTTCCTGGAAGAAGTTTTCTACTTAATCGAACGGTACACAGTTTTTTGCGCTTAAACGATTGTCCATTTTGTTGAAAGGCTGCTCTTAAAAAGCTATAATCGAAATTGACATTATGCGCTACAAAAATACAGTCTTGGGTAAGCTTTTCTATTTGATCAGCAACTTGAGAAAAAGTGGGAGCATCTATAACCATTTCATCAGTAATGCCGGTAAGTCTTACAATTTGAGGTGGAATTTCTCTTTGTGGGTTAATCAGTGTTTGAAACTCTTCTACAATTTGATTCCCATCATGTTTTACGATGGCTACCTCTGTAATTCTACTCTTGGTGGCACTACCTCCGGTTGTTTCTAAATCGACAATGGCATACATTATTCAAATTTAAGCAACAAAAAAAGCCATGTACAAACGTACATGGCTTTCTTGGAAATATTATTAATATTAAGCTTTAACCGAAGCTTGAGGAGCTGCGTTTAGAATTTCTTCGTTGGCATACTCTTTAAACTTGTCAAAGTTTGCTACAAAAGCATTTGCAAGCTTATCTGCTTTATTGTCATAGGCTTCATTATCATTCCAAGTATTTTTAGGACTTAAAATTTCAGAAGGCACACCCGGACATTCAGTTGGCATTGCCAAACCAAAAACTTCGTGCTGAACATATTCAACATCATTCAATTTTCCTTCTAAAGCAGCGGTAATCATTTCACGGGTATAGCTCAATTTAATTCTTGAACCTACTCCGTATTCTCCACCTGACCAACCAGTATTGATTAGCCAAACATTTACCTCATGCTCATCCATTTTTTCACCTAGCATTTCAGCATACTTAGTTGGGTGTAATGGCATAAAAGGAGCTCCAAAACAAGCTGAAAATGCAGTTTGTGGCTCAGTGATACCTGCTTCAGTTCCTGCTACTTTAGCTGTGTATCCTGATATAAAGTGATACATCGCTTGACCTTTGGTAAGCTTTGAAATAGGAGGTAAAACACCGTAAGCATCACAAGTTAAAAAGAAAATGTTCTTTGGATGACCTCCAATAGAACCTTCTTGAATATTATCAATATGGTAAATTGGATAACTTACCCTAGTATTTTCCGTTTTGTCACCATTAGTATAGTCAACTTCTGATGTATCTTCTTTAAAGTTGATGTTTTCTAACAATGCACCAAATTTGATGGCATCGTAAATCTGAGGTTCTTTTTCTCTGCTTAAGTCAATACACTTGGCATAACATCCACCTTCAAAGTTAAAAACAGAATCGTTATCCCAACCGTGTTCATCATCTCCAATTAATCTTCTATTTGGATCTGAAGAAAGGGTAGTTTTACCTGTACCTGAAAGTCCAAAGAAAACAGCAGTATCACCATCTTGACCAACATTAGCCGAGCAATGCATCGATAATACATTCTTTTGATGTGGTAAGATAAAATTCAAGGCTGAGAAAATTCCTTTTTTGATTTCACCAGTATAACCAGTTCCTCCAATTAAGAGAATCTTTTTGCTGAAGTTCATCACTGCGAAATTGTGTTGTCTTGTACCATCAATTTCAGGATCAGCTTTAAAACCAGGAGCGCAAATAATGTTCCACTCAGGATCAAAATTTTGCAATTCTTCAGCTGTAGGTCTTAAGAACATGTTGTATGCAAACAAGCTAGAATATGGAAATTCAGCAACTAGTCTTAAGTTTAGCTTATACTTTTCAGCGGAACAAGCATAAGCGTCTCTAACATACACTTCTTTTCCGGCTAAATAAGCCGTTACTCGATTGTATAACCTATCAAATTTATCAGCATCAAATTTGATGTTGATATTTCCCCACCAAACAGCATCTTTGGTAATTTCATCTTCTACAATGAAACGGTCTTTTGGAGACCTACCAGTAAATTCACCAGTATCAATAGCTAAAGCTCCAGTATCATTTAATACTCCTTCGCCACGTAGAATATTTTCTTCAACTAATTCTGCAGGGCTTAAATTCCAATAAGCAGCAGCCACATTACTAAGGCCTAAATTAGAAATAGAAGCCTTTTCGGCTTTTCTTCCATACTCGTTCATAAAATGTTTTTTTGATTTAAAACGAAAAAATTAAGGAACAGGTTTTTCGTGAATTAATGATTTGTTAATACAAAGGTAAATGCCTTTTTATAAATATCTGTTTTTCAAGAAAAGTTTTTTCAACAGCTTCTATTCAAAACTTTATATTCATTTAATTTAGCCGACTTCTATGAGTACAAATAAGACTTTTGGTGCGAGGTTTTCTTGGATTGCTTTTGGTAGATTAGTAAATGCCTTGGTTAATATAGTTATGGTGCCATATTTAGCAAGAGCTCTTAAAGTTGAAGA
>CAJXFJ010000197.1 GCA_913052515.1 uncultured Flavobacteriales bacterium
CCAAACGATCAGCATCCATTTTTACAAATACAAAAAGTAAAATGGTGAATCCCCAAAGTGAGGATCCTCCATAACTAAAAAAGGGAAGTGGAATTCCAATAACTGGAGCCAAGCCAATGGTCATTCCAATATTTATGGCAAAGTGAAAGAAGAAAATGGAAGCCACGCCATAACCGTAAATTCGTGCAAAGGCAGAGCGTTGTCTCGAACAGAGAAAGAGTATTCGCAAAAGAAATGTCATAAATAAGACAATCAAGAAAAAACTTCCTATAAATCCCCATTCTTCTCCTATGGTGCAAAAGATAAAGTCAGTGCTTTGTTCTGGAACAAAATCATACTTTGTTTGGGTGCCTTCTAAATAACCTTTGCCGGCAAATCCACCTGAGCCAATCGCAATAAGTGACTGGTTCACATTGTAACCCGCTCCATGTGGGTCGGATTCTAAACCTAAGAGTACATTAATTCGCTTTGATTGGTGCGGCTCTAAAACTTCACTAAAAACATAGTTTACGCTTTGAATTAAACCAATAGAAGCGATAAAAACACCAATTAGCAGAACCAATAGCCCTTTCCTTCTCCTATTAAAGTAAAAGAATAAACTTAGTAAAAGCAGAATGACACCCATAAGAATAAAGGTCCCGTTTATGGCTGATTCACCTATGCTAACTTCAGTTGATTGCACCAAAAGAGTTAGCACAAAAAGTGTTGCAGAAGCTAAACCGATTAATAGAATGTTTCCCGACAAGCCTTCACGGTATAAAACAAAAACAAAGGCACCGTAAACCAAGGCTGAACCAGTGTCGTTTTGAAGTAAAATTAAAACGGCAGGTAATCCAATGATACCAATGGCTGAAAGCTTTGTTTTTAAGTTATCCATCTTGATGTTTATGGTACTTAAGAACTTCGCTAAAGCTAGGTTTGTAGCAAACTTAGAAAACTCGGAAGGTTGTATTTTAAAGCCCCCTATGGCAAACCAAGAGGTAGCCCCTTTCGTTTCTGCACCTATTACAATTACTACTATTAAAAGCAAAATAATTATACCGTAAATCAGATAACCAAATGTGGAGAAGAAGCGTTCATCTATAAATAAAATAATGGAGGCGATTAAGGTTGAAGTTCCAATCCAAAGTAATTGCTTTCCATACCGTTGACTTGTGTCAAATATGCTTTGAAATTCTTCATTATAAACTGCAGCATAGATGTTTAACCAACCAAACACCATTAAGATGAAATAAAGGCTAACTAAAAACCAATCGATGTTATCTATTAGACTATTCGTGCGTCTCATTTCCTGAATCTGCGCTATTAGCAATTAAGTTTCCATTGAGCATTCGCTCTTCAATCCATTTTCTTCGGTCGGCAATTGTATCAGTTAAATACTTTTCAATCAACAAGCCTGCAATTGGTGCAGCCCACCTAGAGCCCCACACTCCATTTTCAACATAAACTGAAAGGGCTATCTGAGGATTGTCTTTAGGCGCAAAAGCGATAAAGGTGGAATGATCATCTCCATGTGGGTTTTGAACGGTGCCAGTTTTGCCACAAACTTCTATAGAATCTAGTTTTGCTAGAGTTCCAGTTCCTTGTTTCACTACTTTAGCCATGGCATTTACCACTTCATCAAAATGTTTCTTTGAAATGCCGGTTTCCCTTTTAATTTCTCTTAATGAATCGATAAGTTCATTGTTTATTGCTTTTACAATATGGGGCTGTATCGAATAACCTCGATTAGCAATGGTTGCAGTCATATTAGCCATTTGAATGGGAGTAAAACCCAATTCTCCCTGACCAATAGCCAATGACAAAATGGTTAAGGCTTTCCATCTTCCTTCTCCATAATAGCGATCATAATAGTCTGTGCCTGGCACAAAACCTTGAAGCTCATTAGGTAAGTCTATGCCTGTTTTTTGACCTAATCCAAAACGACTTACATATTCACTCCAAACAAGATAGCCCTCTTCAGCAGTGGGGTAATTCTCAATTATGTTTCTAAAAACATTGCAATAGTATGCGTTGCATGATGTTTCTATGGAATACGCTAAGTTAACAGGTGATCGATGGGCATGACAACCCATTTTTCTGCCAGCAAAATAATACCCTTGGTTGCAGCTGTAATAGGTGTTTGGGGTTAATACCTCTTCTTCCATACCAATTAAGGCATTTATACTTTTGAAAATTGAGCCGGGCGGATATTTGGCCATCAATGCTCTATTAAAAAGTGGGTTTAAGGTATCCTTTGTTAGCTTTTGATAATTGGTTGAGCGCTCTCTTCCTACTAGCAAATTTGGATTGTAAGCAGGCATACTAACTAGAGCTAATATTTCTCCAGTATTTGGTTCTATGGCTACAATACTACCTTTCTTATTTTGCATCAACAATTCACCATATTGTTGTAGAGCTGCATCTATGGTCAATTGAAGGTTGCTTCCAGAAATGGCAGAAGAATCATAGGCACCATCCATAAATTTGCCTTTTTCACGATTGAAAACATCAACCAATACTCGCTCTACTCCTCTTTGTCCGCGTAAAACTTCTTCATAAGATTTTTCAATGCCGCTAATTCCTATGTGGTCACCAGATTTGTAGTAGGGATCTTCCTCCACTTTTTTAGCGTTTACTTCTCCTACATAGCCCAAAAGATGCGAAGCTGTATTTTGCGGGTAGGATCTTAAGGTTCGTGTCTGAACAAAAAACCCTGGAAAGTTGAAAAGTTGCTCTTGTATTTTAGAGTAGGAGCGAGCTGATATTTCCTTTTCAAATATGGAAGCTTTATAGTAAGAGTACTTTTTGGCTTTTTCAACTTTAGCTATAAAATCTTCAACACCAATGTCTAATAGTTGGCAAAATTTAAGAGTGTCAAAATCTTCAGTAAGTTGCTTCGGCGTAATCATTAAATCATAAGCCGCTTCATTAAAAACCAACAAAGAGCCATTTCGGTCGTAAAGTAATCCTCTGGCTGGATATTTTATGATTCTCCTTAAAACGTTATTATCGGCATCTAATTTATAATGGTCGTCAATGACTTGGACATAAAATAACCGAATGAGAAATATGAGGCCGATTATCAGAAAAATACCTCCTATTATATATCTTCTCGACTCTAAATGCTTCATCGTCTATCTTCTGCATTATAAACGAAAAACTGACTAATCAATATCAAGGTAACTGTAAAAATAGTGCTTGCAAGAACTCTTGAAAAAGTTGAAAAGAAATCACTGAAGCGAAAAACTTCTACATAAAATAAAAAGAGATGGTGCAAGAAAGTCAGAATGAGGGCGTAAATGAGAAACCAGCTTAGACTAAAATGCTTTAAGCCAGGTTTTTGATTAGGTTCATAGCCATCTCTTGGTTCAAAAAAGCGTAAAATATATGGTCTGCAAAAAGCTAAAAATAAAGTTGCTGAAGCGTGCATTCCTACGGTATTGCTAAATAAATCAACAGATAAGCCAAGCAAGAAAGAAACGAGAAGAAGCACAAATTTTGGTGTTTCAATCGGTAACCAAAGTATAAATAGGATGTACAAATAAGGATTGATAATTGAAGAAAATTGAACATTGTTCAACACCAATCCTTGAAGTAAAACAAAGAATATAAATTGCAGAGGGTATGTAATGAAGTTTCTAACCATGGTCCTCCACTGTTTCAGATTCTAGTTTTAGTTGCTCATTTTTAAAAATGTTCTTGACAACATAAACATGTACTAGGTTTTTATAATCTTGGGTAAACTTCACTTGAATGTCGTAAAAATTTTCTCCTTCAATTTTTTCAAACTCTTCAATGGTAGCCATAGTAATGCCAGCCGGAAAAGTAGCTGAAAATCCATTGGTAACAATGGTATCTCCTTTAGCTATTTTTACATGATTTGGAATATCCGTTAATAAACCATATCGGTAGTTTTTACCATTCCATTGCATAGAACCAAAATAGTTTTGGTCTTTAAGTTTGGCGCTAATTTTTGCATTAGAATGTAATACTGAAAGTACAGAGCTGTAATGCCTAGAAACATCTTTTACTACTCCAATAACGCCATTTGGTCCGACAACTCCCATTCCTTTTTCAATGCCATTTAAACTACCCACATTTAAAGTTAAATAGTTGTTTTGTTTGTTGGTAGAATTATTAATGATTTTAGCTTTGGTGTAGAAATATTGAGCCTGATGAAGGGTGTCGTCAATAAGATAATTGGGCCCATATATTTTTTGAAATGCCGCTTTTTGGTTTTGCTTTAATCGAATGTTTTCTTCGCTTAAGCTTTGATTTATTTCTTTTAAGTTAACGTAGTCGGTTAACTCAGCATACTTTTCAAATAGTCCGCCACTTATAAAGTTGGTAGAATTGATAAATGAAGACTGTTGAAAGTGATTATTTCTAAGCAATAAGTAGAAAGCAAACACCTCAAAAAGTAAAAAGAGGAAGAAGAAGGAATATTTAGAAATAAATTGAATTAGATTCCTCATGCATCCATACTCCTAAAATTATCTGATTAAGAAAGGCAACTTAGCTGAATTTTTTAAGGCAATTCCAGTTCCTCTTGCTACAGCTCTTAATGGGTCTTCAGCAACGTGAACCG
>CAJXFJ010000198.1 GCA_913052515.1 uncultured Flavobacteriales bacterium
TAGCCTACTGGATAATAGCCTCCAGCCCAAGGGTTGTGTAAAGAAGTTTGATCGGAGCCTAAATCAACATGAAAGTTTTCTTTGACTAATTTCTCCCATAGGTCAACCACATTGCCTTGATAGACTAATGAAACGGCCTCTTTATTTTGTTGGGCCTGTTTGGTTCGGGCTAAGAGTTCATCAAGATCTTCAAAAACTTCATCTACCCATCCTTGCGAATGTCTTGTATGTGTGGCTTTGGCATTAATTTCTGCAGTGATGCTCACCGCACCAGCAATTTTAGCTGCTTTTGGTTGTGCACCTGACATTCCGCCTAAGCCTGCAGTAACAAATAATTTTCCGCCTAAACCGTCTTTTGAAATCATTCGTCCTGCATTAAGAACAGTAATTGTTGTACCATGAACAATTCCTTGTGGCCCAATGTACATGAAAGAACCAGCTGTCATTTGACCGTATTGAGTCACCCCTAATGCGTTGTATTTTTCCCAATCATCTGGTTTCGAATAATTCGGAATCATCATGCCATTTGTGACAACTACCCTTGGGGCTTCTTTATGTGAAGGAAATAAGCCCATAGGATGACCTGAATACATGACCAATGTTTGCTCGTCTGTCATTTCAGACAAGTATTTCATGCACAAGCGGTATTGAGCCCAGTTTTGAAAAACCGCACCATTACCACCATACGTTATTAACTCATGTGGATGCTGTGCAACGGCATAATCCAAATTATTACTCAGCATAAGCATAATGCCTGCAGCTTGTTTTGAGCGATGTGGAAACTGTTCTAAATGCTTGGCTTTAATTTCATAATCAGGACGAAAACGATACATGTAAATTCGACCATAATCTTTCAGTTCTTGAGCAAATTCTTTAGCTAGTATATCATGTTGTTCTTTTGGAAAGTAACGCAATGCATTTCTAACCGCCAACTTCTTTTCATCTGTGGATAAAATATCTTTTCGAATAGGCGCATGATTGATGTCTGCTTCATAAGGTTTTGCTTGAGGTAGTATTGCTGGAATTCCTTCCTGAATTTGTGCCTTAAAGTTAGTCGTGCTTGTATTCATTATCTAAATCTACTTTTGTTTTTCTTAAAACCATAAGGGCAATGTTTACACCCATTTTGGCAACAATAACCTCTTTTTAAAAGGTATTGTTCAGTAAAGACTACATAACCTTCTTTGCTTAAGTAGTAATCTCCTTTTTCGTATTTATCTTGTATTGAAAAGCCGTCCATATTCCGCTTAATTTTGCAAAGTTAAGGAACTTAATTTCCCTTGTTCAATCTGATTTATGAAAGGTCTAACTCTCCCTTCTCCCATACAAGAAATTCATCATCCACTGTTTATTGAAAAGCATCTACAGGTCTTTGTAAAGCGAGATGATTTAATTCACCCTGAAATTTCAGGAAATAAATGGAGAAAACTAAAATACAATATTGAAGAGGTAGTACAAAAAAATAAAGTTGGAATTCTCACTTTCGGAGGTGCTTATTCTAATCATATTGTTGCAACAGCTGTGGCTTGTCAACTAGCAGGAATTGCTTGTATAGGAGTAATTCGAGGGGATGAGTTTAAGACGTTAAACCCTAGTCTACAGCAAGCTCAAAATGCGGGAATGAAGCTTCATTTTGTGAGTCGTGCAGAATATGCGTTGAAAACTGAAATGATTTTTCTCAATTCGCTTAAAGAGAAGTTTGAAGATTTTTTTATGGTTCCTGAAGGAGGCTCCAATGATTTAGGAGTGAAGGGCTGCCAAGAATTGTTAGATGAGATAAAACAACCTTTTGACTACTTGCTTTGTGCAGCAGGAACAGGCACAACTGCGGCAGGAATATATCGAGGAATGACCAAGGGGAGTTTAGTTGTTTTTCCGGCTTTGAAAGGAGCTGAAAAATTGGAACAAGATATCAGACATTTAGCAGGAGAAGCTAATCGAAACGTACAATTGAATTTGTTAACTGATTATCATTTTGGAGGCTATGCTAAAATTGAAAGTGAATTAATCGAATTTGTCGAACAGTTTTACAAAGACTTTAGCATTCCGCTTGATTTGGTTTATACTGCAAAAATGGCCTTTGGATTTTGGGACTTATTAAAAAAGGATTTTTTTAAAGAAGGTAGTGAGGTATTATTGGTTCATACAGGAGGAATACAAGGGAATAGAGGAATGATTGAGCGATATGGTTTAAACTTATCTTTTGGTTAAAAATCACTTGTTAATATCTTGTGAATAACGCTTTGTAATCCTTTATAAGCGCGCTTAATTTTGTTGAAAATCTTTATTAACAATTGTTTACCATGCGATTTACTCTTACCAGCTTTCTATTGTTTTCTACCTTATTTGTTTTGGCTCAACCTGGGAGTAAGAGAATAAGTCGTGCTGAATATATTGAGATGTATAAGGATGATGCCATTCGTGAAATGCATCGAAGTGGCGTGCCAGCAAGTATAACTTTGGCTCAAGGAATTTTAGAGTCAGGTGATGGAAATAGTCCTTTGGCTAGGTATGCGAATAATCATTTTGGTATAAAGTGTCATTCAGATTGGAAGGGGCCAACCTTTATTCAAGACGATGATGAAAAAGATGAATGTTTTAGAAAGTATAAGAAGGTATTAGACTCGTACAGAGATCATTCTGATTTTCTTATGAAAAAGCGTTATGCCTTTTTGTTTGATTTAAAAATTACGGATTATAAGGGATGGGCCAAAGGATTAAAAAAGGCCGGTTATGCAACAAATCCAAAATATCCCGACTTGCTAATTCGAATAATTGAAGCGAATAATTTAGATCAGTATGACCGAGTAGAAGAGGGTAAACTGAATACAAAAAAGGAGCCTAAAGATAGAAACAAGGATGATCAAGATAACTCTGGTCAAAGTCGAAGAAAAGGTGAGCATACTGTTAAGCAACATGAAAATAATATCAAGTACATTGAACTAAAAGCAGGGGATAATATTCAAAAGCTTGCTGATGAGTTTTCTATGGGAGAATGGCAATTGTATAAATACAATGATTTAGAAAAAGGAGAGGAATTAACAACAGGTCAAATTTTATTCTTACAACCCAAAAGGGGAAGAGCTAAACAAGATTATCATACAGTAAAAGAGGGAGAAAGCATGTGGGATGTATCTCAACAATATGGAATCAAACTGAAAAAGCTTTATCGAAAGAATAGAATGGAAAAAGGAGAAAAAGTTAAAGCTGGCCAAAAGCTCTACTTGCGTAAAACGAAACCAGCTTCTTAACTTACCATTTCCAACCAATGGTTAGTATTAATCGATGAACATCTTGGTCAACCTGAGCAGCAGCATCAGAGGTTTGATACACAGGGTCAACACTTGATGAATTGGAAAGCATATAGGTCACATCAAAGTTGGTGTTGCCACTTCTAAAACCACCTCCCAAAGAATAGGTTTTTCGACTTTGATCAGGATTCAACGCTAATTCAGATGTGTTAAATGGGTTATCCTCGTAGCGAAAACCTCCTCTTACAACAAATGGGTTTAGCAAGTATTCTACACCAAATCGAATATTGTGTTTTCCTTGCATAATTTCTCGAATTGTATTGTTTTCAGCAGTATAGTTGTATTCAAAATTATTCTTGTCGTCAAAATTCATACTTGAATAATCCACATACTCATAATCAAAATTAAAAGCTGCTTTTTGCTGTAAAGTATAACCTATACTACCAATATATCTAAAGGGACTTCTAACTTTATATTCCCAATTGGAGAAAGTTTCTTGTTCTTGATCATATATCGTACCTTCTGAAAACTGAGATTCAGAATTGAAGCTATATTCTTCTCTTATTCCCCAAAATGTTGGAATGTGAATTGCTGCACCTAATCGTAAAGCTTGATTGACTTTATAAATTGCACCAAATTTAGCTGTAAAGCCGGTACCGCGAGCAATTAAATCAGTTCGTTCTTCATAATATACACCAACACTATCTTGGGGTAGTGCGGCAGGAGCATAGATGTAGTTTTCTGAAAAAGTTCGTTCTTCATCAAAGCTGGCACTTACAATACTAATTTGTGTTCCAAGATATAGTCGATCTTTAAAATTTCCTCCTACTGCAAAAAAGGTTTCATTCATACTGCCTTTTGATTTAACTCTTTCATTTTGAATAATGCTAGAAGTATTTGTTACCTCTCTAGCATAGGAGTTGTTAGAAGTTGGATTAATCATATAGTTCCAGTAGGCATGGGAAGCTCCAAATGGATAAGCAAATTCTTCAACATCAAGAACATCGGCTTGGTCGCTATTTAATTGAAAAACATAATCGTCAATAATGGAAGAGCCGTTTCTTGATTCTCCTTGGAAAATCAAATCATTGTGAAAACTTGCAAGTCTATTATAGCCAAAGGAAATTGAAAAGTTCTTCCATCCATTGGGGTCTCCTTTATAAGCTGCAACGTATGCAATATTGCTCAGATTAAAGTTTAGTTTTGAGTCTTCTGCTAAGTTGCTACGAAAATTACTTTCATTTATACCATAATTAAAAGCGGTACTAAAAGTAAATTCAGAATTCCGATAAACTCCTAAACCTGCTGGATTAATGGA
>CAJXFJ010000199.1 GCA_913052515.1 uncultured Flavobacteriales bacterium
AAAAACTACAATTTATTTGATTCACTTTTGAGTGGGTTATCGAGCGGAGTCGAGATACAACTCAAAAATCTATTTCACTTTTCTTCTCTAAAAAATTTCTTCTCTTTTCAGCTAAGGTTTATCTTTGTAGGCCTTTCTAAAAAACATTGATATAAACAGTTTTAATCCATACCATGGCTCAAAAAATCATTTACACCTTAACAGACGAAGCACCAGCTCTTGCTACTTATTCATTTCTTCCTATTATTCAAGGCTTTAGCAAAGCAGCAGAAGTAGAAATTGAAACAAGAGACATTTCACTTGCGGCAAGAGTTTTAGCGGTATTTCCAGACTATTTAAGTGATGAACAAAAAGTAAATGATGCCTTGAGCGAATTGGGCGAATTAGCCAAAAAGCCAGAAGCTAACATCATAAAATTGCCAAATATCAGTGCGTCTGTACCTCAGCTTTTAGCTACCATTAAAGAATTACAAGCCAAGGGATATGCCCTTCCAGATTATCCGGAAGACCCAAGCACAGAAGAAGAAAAAACCATAAAAGCTACTTACGATAAAGTAAAAGGAAGTGCAGTAAACCCAGTTTTACGAGAAGGAAATTCAGATCGTAGAGCACCTAAAGCGGTTAAAGAGTTTGCCAAAAGAAACCCACATAGTATGGGCGCTTGGAGCAAAGATTCAAAGTCACATGTAGCTACTATGGGAAAAAATGATTTTGCTTCCAATGAAAAGTCAGTTACGGTGCCAAACGCACAAACAGTTAGCATTATCCATTTGGATGAAATTGGCAACAAAAGCACTTTAAAATCAAACATTTCATTATTAGCCGGAGAAGTTATCGATGGTACTTTTATGAGTAAAAATGCGCTCTTAGACTTCTTGAAAACGCAAAAAGAAGAAGCCAAAGCATCAGGGGTGCTTTTCTCATTGCATATGAAAGCGACGATGATGAAAGTTTCTGACCCCATTATTTTTGGCCATGCCGTTCGGGTATTTTTTGCTGATGTTTTTGAGAAACATGCAAGCAAATTTGCTCAAGCTGGTGCTAATCCAAATGATGGTTTGGGTAGTATTTTAGCTCAAATTGCCAATTTAGATGAAGCAAGTAAACCAGCCATTGAAGCCGATATAGAAGCGGCTCTTGAAAACGGCCCAGACATAGCCATGGTAAATTCGGACAAAGGAATTACCAATTTGCATGTCCCTTCTGATGTAATTATTGATGCTTCTATGCCTGCCATGATTCGTAATTCCGGAATGATGTGGAACAAAGCAGGAAAAACACAAGACACCAAAGCGGTTATTCCGGATAGTAGTTATGCAGCTGTTTACGACGAAACCATTCAGTTTTGCAAAGAACATGGTGCATTTGACCCAACTACGATGGGCACTGTACCCAATGTTGGCTTAATGGCTCAAAAAGCAGAAGAATATGGTTCGCACGACAAAACTTTTGAAATTTCTAGAAATGGTAAAGTGCAAGTCATCAATGATGCTGGTGAAGTGCTTATTGAACACGAAGTGGAGGCAGGAGACATTTGGAGAATGTGTCAAGCAAAAGATGCCCCAATTAAAAACTGGGTAGGTTTAGCCGTTAGTCGAGCAAAAGCAACTGGATGGCCTGCTATTTTCTGGTTAGATGAAAACAGAGCACATGATGCCGAATTGATTAAAAAGGTGACCACATACCTAGCTGAATTGGATACGGAAGGATTAGACATTCAAATCATGTCGCCAAAAGAAGCAACAAAGTATACTTTAAAGCGAGTTAAAGCTGGAGAAAATACCATTTCGGTTACTGGAAATGTGTTGAGAGATTACTTAACAGACCTCTTCCCTATTTTAGAATTAGGCACTTCGGCAAAAATGCTTTCTATTGTACCACTTATGAATGGCGGTGGTTTGTTTGAAACAGGTGCTGGTGGATCTGCTCCTAAGCATGTGGAACAAGTCGTTGAAGAAAATCACTTACGTTGGGATTCTTTGGGAGAATTTCTAGCGCTAGCCGTAAGTTTAGAACATTTAGCAGAAAAAGAAAATAAACCAAAAGCGGCAATTCTTGCAAAAACACTTGATTCAGCTACTGAGAAATTATTAATCGAAGGAAAATCACCTTCACGAAAAGTAGGTGAGTTGGACAATAGAGGAAGTCACTTTTACTTGGCACTATATTGGGCAGAAGCTTTAGCCGCACAGACAGAAGATCTTGAACTTCAAGCTAGCTTTAAATCTGTTGCAGAAGAATTAAATGCGAAAGAAGAAGACATTGTAAATGAGTTAAACTCAGTACAAGGAAAAGCAGTTGATTTAGGCGGGTATTATTTACCAAACCAAGAAAAAACAGCTAAAGTGATGCAAGCAAGTGAAAGCTTAAATACCATTTTAGCGAAGATGTAATTACTCTTTTTCTTGGTTGTTTATTTTAAACACCAAGTTAAATGATAAGGAGTGATATTTTGAAAAATTATAGGCAAGAGCGAGCACAGCTATTTCTTTGTATTTAGCTGATGCTCCAATTGCAGCCCTCATTAACCCTTGTGTCGAACTTAGATTAACTGGATTCGTCACACTAAAGGCTTCCTGAACAACGGTATTTCCAAAACTATCTTGCTCTTCCACTTCATAGCGATAGGTACCGTTTATATTGAACGCTGTATTGGTGGTGTAATAGGATACCAAGCCAAAAACCGAATAATATTCTTTTTCATAAGAAGCCGTAAGCTCTGCATTTACCGTTTGGTCTTCTAAAATTACATTTTGATTTTCCCCCTCTAATAAATCTTGTGGTTTATAATCAAAACGCGAATAATTGTAAAGCACACTTGCAGATACATAAATGGGTGACTCCTCTTCTAAAAAGTACTTATTAAGTTGATGTTTTAAACCGAAACCATACTCATAGTGATTTACGTCCCTTACTTCTACATTTGGGAAATACCGTAAGCTCACTTCAAAATTTGCTGGCAAACCCATACTAAAAAGCAAGGCTGTTTTAGGTAAGGCATTATAAGGGGTTTTAATCCCATTCAATGCCGAAAAATCTTCTTCATATTGCACGGTTCCACCAAAAGGAGTGGTCAACTCCCCTTCCACTTGGTAAATTAAATCCTTTTCAGTTGCACCACCAATTACAGTCGGTAAATTAGGTGCATTGGGATTGGCTAAACGCAGTTTATCACTAAAACCTGTTTGATTAAAATTGAACTGTTGATCACTTTCTTTTAAGAATGTTGCAGAAGATTGCAAAGCAATACTAAAACCTAAAGGCCTAAGTGTTTTTCCACTGAATTGCCAAGCCGTAGCTTGATTTACCCCATAAGCGTCTACCACTGAGCCTGCATATTGTTGAGCATATAAATTGATGTTGTATAAAAAATCACGCTCGATTTCTTCATTATCAAAGTCAACAAGTTGAGCTGAAACACAGACTGACAACATTATGCAGAACATTAAAAAGGGTAGTTTCATGGTTTGGTTTTTTAATAAACTTTTAAAACAAAAATTGTAGAAAAAGCTTAATGGGTTTGGTTTATTTTTGAAACATGGAAATCCTGCTAATTGTTTTGCTTAACCTTTTCAGTGCGCTTACTTTTCTTCCTTTGCTCAAGCATGAGCATTGGTTGGTAAGAATTTGGGATTATCCCAGAAAACAGATTCTTGTTTTACACTTACCTATTTTTATTGGAGCAGTTCTTTTACTTCCATTTGAAAATTACTACCTGACCATTAGCATGGGAATTTCTGCAGCAGCATTGATCTTTATTTCTACTCGTATCTTTCCCTACACCAAACTAAAAAGCAAGCAAATTAAAAGTGCACAATCGCTTAAAAATTCTATCAGCATTTTAGTTTCTAATGTCGAAATGAAGAATAGTGATTACCAAACGCTTTGTGGAATCATAAAAAAAGAAAAGGCAGACATTGTACTTTTACTAGAAGCTGATGAAGAGTGGCAAATTCAAATTAGTGAAATAGAAAGCATTTACCCCTTCAGGCATTTATTGCCCTTAGGGAATACTTATGGCATGTTGCTTTATTCCAAGGTAGAATTTCAGAAGCCTGAATTTCGATACTTGGTCAACGATGACATTCCATCTTTCCGAGCAAATATTGAACTTGCGAACAAACAACTTATTCATTTCTACGGGGTACATCCAGAACCTCCATTTCCAACCCAAAGCACAACTACCGTTGAAAGAGATGCGGAGATATTAAAAATAGGTAGAGAAATTGCATCTTTGGATAAACCTGTGATAGTTGCTGGCGATCTAAATGATGTGGCTTGGTCTAGAACAACACGACTCTTTCAAAAAGTTAGTCGATTATTAGACCCCCGAATTGGACGAGGGTTTTACAGTACATTTCATGCCAGGCACTTTTGGGCCCGGTGGCCCTTAGATCACATCTTTGTTTCAAAGCATTTTGAAGTAATTGAAATGAAAAGACTTCCTTACATGGGCTCCGATCATTTTCCAATAAAAATTGATGTAAGCTTAAATTACAGTCAACAAAACGAAAGCGTTGAAGCCATTAATTTAGAGGAAAAAATGGAAGTAAAGGAG
>CAJXFJ010000200.1 GCA_913052515.1 uncultured Flavobacteriales bacterium
CAAAATGGTATACTCTTATCAAGTTGAAAGTACACAGTTTGCAGTGTTTTCTGAGATATACTATAATAAAGGTTGGAATGCATATCTAAATGGTGAATTGATTCCTCATATAAAAGTGAACTACATACTTCGAGGAATGGAAATACCAAAAGGACAAGGTGAAATCGTATTCAAATTTGAACCTAAGAGTTATCAGTTAGGAGAATTTGCTTCGATGGGTGGATCGTTTATTATATTGATCCTTCTAGGTTTTGTTGTTTACAAACAAATTAAAGGCAATAAAGTAGTTTGAAGCGAGTCTTGATTATTTCATATTACTGGCCGCCTAGCGGAGGCATAGCTGTGTTGAGATGTTTAAAATGGGCAAAGTACCTTAGGAATTTTGGATGGGAGCCAGTAGTTTTTACAGCAGAAAATGCTCATTATCCAACTTTTGATTCATCTAACTTTAAAGATATTCCAGAAGGGTTAACAGTGTTAAAAGGTAAAATAATTGAACCTTATTCGCTGTATAAGAAATTCACAGGACAAGCCAAGAATGCTAATGTGAATAATGTATTTTATGTACAGGATGATAAGCCAGGTATAGCACATCAATTATCCGTTTGGATAAGAAGTAATTTTTTTATTCCTGACGCGCGTAAAATGTGGATTCGTCCTTCAGTCAAGTATTTATTGAAATATTTAAAAGAGAACCCTGTAGATGCCATTCTATCAGATGGCCCTCCTCATTCTAACACGAGAATTGCTACATTATTAAAGAAGGAAACTGGAATTCCTTGGCTTGCTGATTTTCAGGATCCATGGACACAAGTTGATTATTATCAAATGTTGACATTAACTAAGTGGGCAGATAAAAAGCACCGTATGCTTGAGCAAGAAGTATTTAAGTATGCTGATAAGACAACTATTGTAAGTGAAACTTGGAAAACGGAACTTGAATCCATCGGGGCCAAGAATGTTTCTGTTATTCCATGGGGGTATGATCCTGAAGATTTTGAGAATATTGAGCCTAAGCAAGTAGAAGGATTTACTTTTATGCATCTTGGAATCATGGGATTAGATAGAAACCCTGAAGTATTCTTCCAAGTTCTGAAAGAACTAACAGAAGAAGTAAAAGGTTTTAAATCGGCACTTCAATTACATTTTTATGGTCAAGTTGACTTTTCAGTTCAAACCTCTTTTACTGAAGCAGGCATTCAGAATCATGTTAAATTGCCAGGCTCAGTTAATCGAGATTTAGCATTAGCATTTACAGCAGGTAGTCCTGTTTTGTTGCTATTGTTAAATAAACAACATAATGCAAAAGGAAGAATTCCTGGTAAATTATTTGAATACTTAGCAGCACGAAGACCTATTATTGTATTAGGGCCAACTGATAGTGATGTTTCAAAAATTGTTGCAAATTCAGGAAGCGGAAGAACTTTCGAATATGAGGATCGAGAAGGAATTAAAAAGGGCGTTTTAGAGTTATTCGAAAAGTATAAAAACGGAGGCTTAACAAAGCCAATTGATAATCAAATAAATCAATATTCGGTGGTAAATACAAGCCGACAAATCAGTGAATTTTTAAATGAAATTTCCTCATCCAAAAAACAAAATTGTTAACTAAAGACTGCTATCTTATACGTCTAGCTTACTTTTACAATTATGTGTGCTTTTTTTGCCAAGCTTTTAAATGTTCCAACTGAACCTGAGCCTAGATCTTTTAATGACCCTATATTTTTAATAGGATCTATGAGAAGTGGTACTACACTTTTGATGAATTCTTTATCTGAACATCCTCAAATTTTAAAAATAGGATTTGAACTAAATAAAGTGTGGACTGAAATTGGAGGAGCGCCGGTGCATAATGGATGCCTAGAGCGAACTGAAAAACACTTCAATGTGAAGTATGCAAATAATATGACAGCATATTTTTCAGATTATCTTAATAAGAGTAAGTCGTTTATCAGAAAGTTGTCTCGTTATTCACAACAAAGGTACTATGGCTCAGGTGGGGTAAATTATGATTGGGAAAAGATTTACTTAATGAATAAAAGCCCTCACTTGTCCAATAAAGTGCGCTATATACATTCACTTTATCCTGCTTGCAAATTTATTGTTGTTGTTCGTTCACCTTTTGCGCAATGTGCAAGTCTAAAAATGAAGTTTTTAAAGAGTCTGAAAGAGGAGAATAGATATCGCTTTTTATCAGAACAAGCTGGTGTCTGTTGGCAAGGATTTCAGGGAGATAGATTAGCTGAATTTCCTAAAGAAAGAGTGTTTCCTGGAAATTTTGACTTATTAGTTGAAGCTTGGCTTGATATTAACTATACGATGCTTAAACACTTAGAACATATACCTAATGATCAAAAAGTAATTTTGGCATATGAATCGATTGTTCAGGACAATAAGGAATCAATGAATCGTATTTTTAAAACATTAGATTTAAAAAAGGAGCATCGCAATTATGAGCAAAAGATAATTACGAAAGAAAGAAAAATTCACAATACTTCTACTAGCGGAAATCCTTTAAGTAAATGGAAAAAGCATTTGGATGGTTCTGAACAAGAAGTAATTTCTACTTTTTTAGAAAAGGAAAAAGAGAAGTTTGAATTCATTAAAAATGCTGTACCTATGGCAGCTAATTATTGGCAATTATAATTTAAAGAATGACCATTGCTAAGCTCTCTATTTTATTTAAAAAATTATATGAAAGGATATATAACTGGACAACTTATTATCCCGACTTTATCTTATTTCTTCTAACTTCTAGTAAAGAGCCCAATGAAAAGCATGTTGTTTTTGTTGGAATGTACATGCATGCCAGAATTGCAAGAACATCTCGTTGGATTAAAAAGAAGGATAACAGGAAAACAATTTTGATTGCAAAAAAGACTGTTTTTACACCTGCATTATCCAATGATAGTTTTGATAAAACTATTCTATTTAGAAATAAGTGGCATCTGCTTAAAATATTAAAATCCTATGGGGGGAAAAATGCAATTATTCACTCTTTTGGTCCTCCTCATGAAGCAGCTTTTGAAATCATAAAGAATTCCAAAAATAAAAAGCAAACGGTATTGTTTGATTTTCAAGATTTAATGATTTCAAATTTTGGTATGAATCCGCCTTTTGCTTATATGAAGAAAGACCTTGATCGAGAAAAGTTTATTCTAAATCATGCCGATGGAATTGTTGCTCATAGTCTAGAATTGCAGTCTGCCAAAAAGTATTTTGGAGAAATAAAAACTCCAAAGTTATTTTTTCCACTTTATGTAGATAATATAGCTTTTAAAGAAAAGGCAAACAAAGTAGATGATGAATTACACTTAGTGTATGTTGGAGGAGTTCATTCAAAATTTCAGAACAAGGATTATTTTGGAGGGTTGCAGCTTTATTGGTTGGTAGAAAAGCTAAATGAACAAAGAATTCATTTTCATATCTACCCTGCACCTACTAACCGAAAAGAAGATTTACTTGATTATATAAAATTTGATAAAGAATTAGCGTTTTTTCAATTGCATAAGCCCGTTTCTCAAGCCAATTTAATTGAAGAAATTAATAAATATGATTTTGGGGTAATCCCGTTTTTTCACAATACAAATAATAAGCTTAATGCGAAACGAACCTATTGTACAACACTAAAGTTATTTAATTATATTGAAGCAGGAATTCCAATGATAATTGGAGAAGATACAGCATTTGAGAACTTTCTTGGCCGGCGATTTCAATCAAGTGTATCATTTAGCTATGAAATGTTTGACGATGTTAGGAATAACCTAAAATCGATGAATTATAATGAGACACTTAAACATATAAGGCAAACTAGAGAAACTTACTCATTGGAGACAAACATTCAAAAGTTGTTAGATTTTTATAATAGACTTGAGCAATAAATGAATAATCACCCTTCAAAAAATGAATTTTTCGATGCTTTGTATTCTGATAATGAGAGTCGAATATTCAATAAAAGAGATCGTTATCTAGATGAAAGACAATGGGATGTGAATCAAAGTTTGCTTGAAGAAGAATGTAAAATACAGAGTAAGTTCAAAAGTAAAAACAACTCGTTTACAAATCTTTTTATAGTAGGTGCACCACGTTCAGGCACTACACTACTCAGCCAAATATTATATAATCAATTAAACATTGGAGCACTTTATAATGCTTTAGCTAAATACTATTTAGTCCCTTTAGTTGGGTTACAAGAAATTCAAAATATAATATCGAAATCAAAGGCTAAAGACTTTGAATCAACATTAGGGAATACAAAAGGCCAATTTGAGCCACATGAATTCGGCTATTTTTGGCAATATTGGTTTAATCCAACTAACTCTCATGAGTTAACAGAAGAGGAATTGAGAAATGTTAGTTGGTCAGAATTAAATGATAAGTTAAAATCGTACAATTTTATTCAACAGAAAAGTCTAATTGTAAAGAGCATTGTTTATACCAACTTCCAAATTCTACCAATTTATCAACATATTCAAAATACAAGATTTATACATATTCAAAGAAATCCTGAATTTGTTATTCAATCCGTATTTGAAGCAAGAAAAAAG
>CAJXFJ010000201.1 GCA_913052515.1 uncultured Flavobacteriales bacterium
TGATAAGTTTTTATACTCTTTGATCGTTGAAGTTTCAACAAAATCAGAATAGGTATGTAAAGGCTGTTCACCTAGTGTTAAAATACGCTCTGCTACTTCATCAATAGCTAATTGAGCCTCATTGTACAACTCTTCAAACTTTTCATGCAATACAAAAAAGTCGTTACCCTTAATGTTCCAATGAAACCCTCTTAGGTTCTGATAATAGACTTCATAATTCGCTAAAAGCTGGTTTAACTTTTCAGCAATTTCAGCATTTGATTTCCCTTTTAATCCTGTTATACTTTCCATATTATTTTGGTTTTAGTTTATTTTCTAGGTCAAAGTTCGGACTGTTTTACTCATTTATCAAATTGATATTTTTCATGCACTCATTGACACGTTCAATAACTAAGTGCATAAAAAAAGGAGCTTTACCAGCTCCTTTTCTTTAATCTATTTTCTCTACTCATTTAAATCCCATACAAGGCTTGTAGCATTTCATGGTTTTTGTAATCCATGTTTTTAACTAAGCTACTTGAGGGTATGACAACGACTTTAAACTCCATGCTTTGATTAAATGTGATAATAGCACCTAAATCAGAATACACTCTTAAGCCAACAGTTCCTACATTATAACTAAATGTAATATGATATGGAACTACAGTTGCTCCTGAGGTAAAGTAAGTACTATAAGGCATATTATTCCAATCACCTGTAGTGCTTGTTGCAAAGCGATGAAACAGTTGAATTGTTCCTCCATCATAAACATCTTGAGTAATCTGCGGCACTGTTAACACCGCATTACTTCCACCTCCTCCTGTCGTCCACATACTAGTATCCACCGTAAATGTATATGCCTTCACATCTGGATTGCCATCTATTCCGTCTTGTCCATTCTGCCCAGCTGGACCTGCTGGCCCTGTTGCTCCCGCTGGCCCTGGCGAACCTACTGGCCCTACTGGCCCTGTATCTCCGTCTTCAGGTGTACATGAAACAATGGCTAATGTTACAAATGCGATAAGCATCATTCGAATCTTTGTTCTGCTAATTTTCATTTTCAATTCTTTTAAGGATTTCAAATATAAGTTTTCTCCCTTTATTCTCTATTGACGTAATCCAATCGTTGCATGTTGTCTACCTCTATGGTTGCATAGCCAAATTCTTCTACCACTTTACCTTCAATCCAGTAACAGCCCTTCCCTCGAAATGGCAATTGACTCACCACTGGAGGAAAGTGAACGGTGTCAATCCAGCCCCCTTCACAATCTACAAAAGTGCCAAACTGCATTAATTTTTTAGTGATAGTTCGTGTATTTTTCACCGTAACTAAATAACCTACTATACCTATTCTTTTCCCTAGAAATTTCAACAAATTTTTAGCTAACAAACTGGAAGGCAGTTCTTCTTTTAACAAAGCAAAAGGGGAACAAAGCGGAAAACCCAGCAACTCCATTTGGTCAAAAGCGTCTTCAAAATTCAATTCATCGAGCTTGGGCATTTTGTACTTTCTACCTTGTATTGGAAAAAGCTGAAAGTCCACTTTTGTCTTTTTTGCCCCGCCTAATAGTCGATGCACTTCCCACATCAGCTCTTGCTTACTTTTTCCGCTAAAGCGAAAAGCACCTATACGAACTAAAATCACCAGCTGTTCTTTGGAAATTTCACAACGGTTTACAAAATCTTCTAAACTCTTATAACTTCCCCCTTTATTTCTTTCTTCAAGAAAAGCAAGCACTACCTTTTCTTCTAAATCACGAACCAAATAAAAACCGATGTAAATGGTATTTTCTCCTTCTAAAACCGACAGCAAATTACTTTTATTCACACAAGGAGCTTCCACTTTGGCACCTAACATTCTGGCTTCATGCAGATACATTTCAGTGCTGTAAAAGCCACCACCATTGTTCAGCACCCCAATGATAAACTCCATGGGATAATGTGCTTTTAAATACAAACTCTGGTAACTTTCTACCGCATACGAAGCTGAATGTCCTTTGGAAAAAGCGTAACCAGCAAAACTCTCGGTTTGCCGCCACACCTCAGCCGTTACCGCATCTGGATAACCTTTTTGTTTGCAGTTATCGAAAAACTTTTGCTTTACCTTGGCAAACTCTGCCCGTGAACGAAATTTGCCCGACATGCCACGGCGCAACATATCGGCCTCACCTAAATCCAAGCCAGCAAAAAAGTGCGCCACTTTAATCACATCTTCTTGGTAAACCATTACGCCGTAGGTCTCTTCCATTAAATCTTGCATAATCTTCGGCGTTGTTTTCCGCCAACTTTCATCCGTTTTCTGCGAGCGCAAAATGTATTCTCGCATCATGCCCGATTTGGCTACTCCCGGACGAATAATGGAACTAGCCGCCACCAAACCCAAATAATCATCGGCTTTTAACTTTTTGAGCAGCATGCGCATGGCTGGTGACTCTACATAAAAACAACCCATGGCATCGCCGTTTCTCAATAGATTTTTCACTTTTTCATCTTCAAAAAAACGCTCAGTTTGGTGAATGTCTAAATCTGGCTCCAAGCCTTTTTCAATCACCAAGTCCACAGAATCTTTAATCTTCCCCAAACCTCTTTGACTTAACACATCAAATTTGTACAAGCCCGCATCTTCGGCATGTACCATATCAAATTGCACAATGGGGTAGCCTTTGGGTGGAAGACTGGTAGCCGAATAGTAATAAACCGGTTTCTCAGAAATAATAACGCCACCGGCATGCACACTTAAATGACTCGGAATGCCATCCATGTAGGCCGCATAGCGGTAAATCAAGCGCACATATTCATCAGGGGTTTGCTCTTGTTGTTTTTCTGAAGCCAAGCGATCCACCTCATTCTTGGGCAGGCCAAAAACTTTTCCCAACTCACGCATAAGCGATTTGTATGTAAAGGTATTATAGGTAGCCAAAAGCGCTATTTGATGATTTGACCCATATTTTTCAAACAAATAATCGGTCACGACTTCACGGTCTTTCCACGAAAAGTCAATATCAAAATCAGGTGGATTTTCCCGATAAGGATTAATAAAACGCTCAAAATACAAGTCTAACTTTACTGGATCAACATCGGTAATGCGCAACAAATAAGCGACTACACTATTGGCACCACTTCCTCTACCTACGTAGAAAAAACCTCGCTCTCGAGCAAAGCGCAGCATGTCCCAATTGATTAAAAAATAAGATTCAAAACCCTGTTCTTGAATCAGCTTTAACTCCTTTTGCAAACGCGCTTGAACCTCAGCTTGCTGCTTTTTTGTTGGGTAACGGTAAGGTAATCCTTCTTCGCAGAGCTGACGAATCAACTGCTGATCTTCCGCTTTAGAGCAAGTAAAGTTTTGTTTGTTGTGATTTACCGAACCACTCTTTTGATTGCCTTTATAAACAAAACTAATTTCTGCTGTAGCCAACAATTTCTCCGTATTCTCTTTGATTTTAGGAAAGTCTTTCAGCACTTTTTCAAGCACAGTTTGAGAATAAAAACGATGCTCGGGCTTTCCTACTTCTTTAGCTGGCAGTTTAGAAAGCAAACAATTGTTACCAATAGCGCGCAGCAAGCGATGAACATTAAAATCTCGCTTACTTTCAACCGTAACGGTTTGTAGCAGCACAAATTTATCCTGATGCCCTCGCCAAGGCGAAAAGGGCAAATGCTTGAGCTGTTCCATTGAAATCCCGATAAACTCATTTTCTTTTAAGCCAATAAACTGATGGCGAAAACGCTCAAAAGGATAAATCACAAAAGCCTGATCAAATTCTGGGGCTCGTTTCGGGAAGTTGGTTAGTCGGCTTTGCTCTACTGCAGTTTGATGCAAAAAACTAGATAAGTAGCGGTTCAATTCTTCAAAGCCTTGGTTATTTTTAGCAATACCTATAAATTGTTGCTTGGCGCCATTTCTAAAATCAATGCCAAGCACTGGTTTAATGCTGGCCAATTCTGCTTCGCGCACAAAGTTGAGGCAAGCCGAAGTATTGTTTATATCGGTCAGCACTAAGCTTTTCTGCTCATGTTGCTTCGCTAAGTCTAGTAATTGACTAATGCGAAGGGTTCCGTAACGGAAACTAAAAACGCTATGACAGTTTAAATACAATTTAATTACGAATGTGTGAATTACGAATTACTAATCTTATCATCTTACTTCACTTCTTGCGCACCCTAGAAATGCCCCTATTATTTGAAAAGTCGTCCCTACACTATTTAATTACGAATACTTGCCTGTGGCAGGCAGATGTCAATGACTAACTACTAATCTGGCTAGCTTGTCAAGCTTCATTTCTGTCGTTCGTTATTGTTTTCTCTTTTCTTTCTCCTTAATGAGATAGAAACAAAGAATCAAGACAAAACAAAGCTTCCACGCACTACCCCTCTCCCGCCCGCTGTTTTGTCAGGCCACCCCATATTTGACATTTTTTCATAACGTTTACCTACATTCTACAATAAGACTAAGTAGCAATACCGTTGAAAGGATTCATTTTGGGGTGGCGCAAATGCATGGCGGTGGCACGCTTTATTTTACCGTCGCCAAAACGTTTGCGAATGTGATCCATGGCCTGATAG
>CAJXFJ010000202.1 GCA_913052515.1 uncultured Flavobacteriales bacterium
GTTTGGTTGTGTAATAGTTACAGAGTCAATTTGCTGACAGTTATTCGCATCCGTAAGGGTTACATAATGTTTTCCTGCAGATAGAGTGTTATTTGTTGGTCCACTATGATTATTACTCCATAAATATGTAAATGGATTTTGTCCTTGAATTGGAGAAACAGTTGCTTCTCCATCGGCACTTCCAAAGCAACTAGCGTTCTGAATAACATTTGTTTGTATACCTAAACTATCACATACATTATATATTCCAATGTTAAGTGTATCCAAAAAAATGCAGCTATCAATAGTAAAGCTTAAATAGTAAGTAAAAGTGCCTTTATTGTTTTGGGACTGATTAATTGTTAAAGTAGAGTCATTGATTGCAGCACCACTCCAATTAATACGAAATACAGAATGGTTTGGTAGGCCATTAACTACTCCTAATGATTGTGTATTTTGATAGCCTGTTGAAGTTACCTTCCAAACTAAACCACTGTTGTTATCGGCGCTATCTAAGTAAGCACCCATATTAGAACTTGAAGAAGGAATGGGGTGATTCCAATCGTTTGTAGAAATTCCACTTGAAGAATTAAATGAATAGTTATTAAGGGCAACGGCATCCAAGACTTTAGAATTTGCTGATGACAGTATGTAGCCTACCAAACTTGAAGAGAATACGGGATCTGTACTGCCACCTATATAGTAAACCCCATTTGTAATGTCATCAGTTCCTGAGCCACTGACAAGAATAATTGTTGAATTTTTTTTAATAATTGTACCTTGTGGAAATGTGTAAAGTAGTGGACTCGTGCCAAGTCGCTCTACTTGGTAGTTGGAAATGTCTAGATTAAAAGAAGAAAAATTACTAAGTTCAATATAATCTCTGTTAGGTAAGATAGTAAAGTATGATGGAGATGCAATAGAGTTGCTGTATGCAGAACTATACTGCCATATTTCCGAAAACTTAATTTGTGAATTTAATAATGGATGTTTTGCCGTAACCTCGTATTGAAGACCTAAAGAATATGCGTTTGTGTCTGAATATGCTGTTAAATTGCCACCTCCTAAATTTATTGATTTTAGGGTATCATTGGATAGAATGAAATCAGGTTTAAATTGTAGATAAGCATTTAATTGGAAGCTTGTAGATTGAGATAGATCCAAAGTTCTAGGTATCCAAAAAATATTAGTGTCACCTGAATTTAAGTTACCTTGCTTGATTATAAGGCTATCAATTAAAGTGCTTTTTCCAACAATTTCGTAAACAATGGTTAAACTGTCATTTATAAAGTTGGCATTACCAATAGTATTGGTAATTGAAAATCCAATTTGCTCATTGGCGCTATAACAGTTACTCTCTTGATTTAAACCAACTAAGCTTAAAAATGAAAGTTCGCCAGAAGGAGAGGAGAATTCATAAGCACCCATATCCGGAGTACTAGTACTTCTTGGAGTACCAATCAAATCTGTAATAATGCCTAAGTTTTCGCCCGTATTTTCTGCAGCTGTACCATAAGGCATATAATTATCATTTAACGGATTAATAAATAGGGGATTCTGATTGTTGCTATTTGCTCCAAAAGCACCACCATTTGCTGCTCGCCAGTTATTTATAGATGCATAAGAAAAAGCAAAATGTCCTGTAAAGTAGGAGCCACTTCCGCTATTTCCTAGAAATATATTGTTGTAATCACAGCTGTAATTCGAGCTGTAATTATTAAGGTGTATGGCATGTTTAATTCCACTTCCACCTTGATCTATAAAAAAGATATTGTTTTTAATTTCAACACCACTTGCTGTTAGTGCTTGGGTAATTCCTCGGCATGAGCCACTTGTTGCATTTTTGTTGGTTAAAACAATTGTATTATGAAAGTATTGAGTGTTATCACTACTTGAATTATGTAGCGCTCCTGTAAAGCCTTCATTATTATTAAAGTTATAAAGTAAATTGTTTACTACTTTATTTTTAGTTGTTGATAAACCATCACAATTTGAAAAATAGATGCCATAAACGGAACTTACACTGGAATTTTGTGCAGCAGTATGTGTGTCATGTATTTTGTTATTAACAACTTCTATAGTGTTTGATTCATAAGCATAAATGCCATTAAAATTCCCATTTACTGATGTCCTATTTGGTCTACTTATTTCATTCCTTGCTATGAAGCAATTTTGTTGATAGGCTATCGCAATTCCGCGTAAATGAAAGTCTTCAATACGATTGTCAATAATCTGGTTATTTGTTTGTTTAGTAGATGAGTTACCTCCTAAACTAATGCCGGCATATCCCCCAATAATACGATTATTTACAATTTGGTTATTGTTTCCAGTTTCACCTGAAGCATTTGGGGAGGTTCTACTAGTACCCAAAAGTATTCCTATATAGTTTAAAGAGCTTTGGCTTAAAGAAACACTTAAATCTATTAAGCAGTTTTTAATGGTGTTATTGTTAGCGTGATTTATAATCATTATTCCCATGGTATTGTATGAGCCAAGCTGACTGATATTTAAGCTATCAATTGTGATGTAAGAAACACTATCTAAAACTAGTATACCATAGTTTGATGAAGTCCCACTTGATATTAAGTATTCTCCATTTCCATTTAATGTTATAGTATTTGAAGAACTTAATCCTTGAATTTTAGAGAACTCTACTTGCTCAAAGTAAGGACCTGAGCCATTTGCAACATTTACAGTTAAAGCACTATTAATTCCTTGTAGCTCTAAATCATCGGTAAATGCCTTGAAAGATTGATAGTTAGTTGTAGAGGCAGGTTGGTTTGAGTTAATGGTGTAATTACCCGCAAGTTGAGGGAATACAAAAGAAGGTATTAATAAAAACAGAAGAACATTTGTGATGGGAAATTGCGGTTTCATAATTTGTTGATTATTAGTTAATCATCAAAACTAGTTATATTCTGAAAAGCAAAGGAGTCTTAAATTCAAATTCAGTGATTCTACTTTAACTTCAATTTTACAATCACTGGATTGTGATCAGAAATACCTTCATCTTTTACTTCTAGAATTGAAGTTTGTATGCCGTTGCTTTCAGTTAAGCCTTGAGAAATTAGTATATGGTCAATTTGTTCTGGCTCACCCATATAATTATAGGTCCAACGAGTTTCCATATTTTCAAAGTACTGACTGTTTCCTGTTTGAATCAACTCTTCATAAATATCATCAAACCCTCTTAGGCGGTAAAGGGTAGGACTGCCTTTTTCTGAATTTAAATCTCCGGTTACAATTACATTTCTTCCTTCATTTAGTAGTTTAATAATTGATCTTCTAGCAATACTTGCTTGTGCAATTCGTTTGGCGTCACTATCAAAACCACCTCTTTCACTTTTAAGGTGCAAAACAAAAATGTCAATTTCTTTATCCTCAATTGTAACTGTAACTTTTAGTCCTTTGCTAACACCGGTGTCGTCTTCTGAATCTCCATCCAATTCTTCCAAATAAATTGAACGTCCAGGAATTTCAGTCCAAACATCTTTAATAGGGTACTTGGATAGAACCGCTACATGTTGTTGGGTGAAATTGTCTTTACAATCACATACTTGCCAATAGTCATACTGAACACCAATTTTGCTTAATTCATTTACTAATATCTCCAAATCTTCAGGTCCTCCGACTTCGGTTAAAGTTACAATGTCGGAATTCATTTGTTTAATTAATTCAGCTACTTTGGCAGATGACTCTTGAAGTTTGGCAGCTCTGTTTTCTTCTTTATCCCAGAATTTTTGCTCCTTCTTTGATGCTTTGTTTATGTCGAAAGGCATTCCATACTTAATATGAACTCTAGATTTGTTTAAAAACTCAGCATTAAAGGTGGCAACGGTTACTTCTTGGGCATTTAATAGTAGGGCAGTAAAAACCAAGAGAAGGTTTAATACAATTAATTTCTTCATTTCAGATTGTTTGTTTTTTGAGCTCGTAAAAATAGGGAAGAGATTTATGGAATTGTAATCAAATTCTTTGCAAACAAAAATGAGCAAGCTCTTTTTGCTTGCTCATCAATGCCACTTGTGTGTTTTTATTCTCTAGTACCCCGAACGGGACTCGAACCTGCACGTCCAAACGGACACATGGCCCTCAACCATGCCTGTCTACCAATTTCAGCACCGGGGTGTAAAACACGAAATTAATACAATACATACAAATAGGTGCAAAATCTAAAAGGATATATAAAAATCTTACTTCTAGAATAACACTTTTTATAAAGTTTACGTCTGGATTGATTTTACAATTTCTTTAACCTTCTTAATTGAGAGAGGTTTGTTCAAATACTCTTTTACATAAGGATATTCCTTTGATTTATTAATATCAATCGGGCTCAATGAAGAAGATAACATAACAATGACAAAGGTGTTATTCAACTTTTGTTCATATTTCTGAAGCTCATCTAAAAACTCAAAACCATTCATGACAGGCATTTTTACATCTAAGAAAATTAACTCAGGTAAACTTTTTAAGTTTGATTTTAAATATTCCAATGCAAGTAGACCATTTTTAGCTATGTCGATTTTATCACAAATTTCAGCAGCTTCCAGAACATATTTATT